>JBMNTM010000075.1:0-7608 GCA_050945735.1 Desulfosporosinus sp. | reverse complement strand
GCGATCTTCAGTTGAAAAAGAACTTTTTGAGCTATCTGCTCAAGACAATTTTTACTATTGAAAACCCCCATAGGGGTTAAACAACCTGTTTTTGCAGTGGAATCAAAATATATTTAAAAAAAACACAAAATAGGATTAAAGTGTGGTAAAATATAAATGTATAAGATATTGAATAAAAGTTGGAAAAAAGCATTGATTGACAAGCGAAGTAAACGGCTGATATACTAGTAATTGTGAAAGTTGTAGAATTGTGAAAATTGTAGATTTGTAGATTTGTAGATTTATAGAATTTAGAATTGTAGAATTATAGAATTATAAAAGTTATTGAAAAAGATTCTAAATTTGCGTTTTTCCTCGCAAGGTATGTGAATTATTAATTAGAAAAGGAACGAAGACAAATGGCGAGGAACAGAATGACTTGGCAAAAAGCTGTAGCTATGGGGTCAAGCATAGCGACAACACTGGCCGTATTAGTCGGAGGAGGTTACTTCTTAGGACAATACCTAGATTCCCGCTGGGGTACCCTGCCGTGGTTAACCATCAGTTTAATCTTAGCTGGTCTGGTAATGGGAGTTAGTAACTTGATAATCACATTAAAAGATCTTGGGGCTTCTGATGATAAAAAGTAGTTTTGTAGCTTTGTGGAGTGGAACAGCTTGTATATTATTAGTGATAGCCATATCAGGTCAACAATCCTATCTCGGCAGCCTAATTGGGTACTGGGTAGGGTTTGGTTATGTATTATGGATTCATCGTGATACTCAACGCAGTTCTGAAGTTGATATTCGTTCAGCCCTTAGAACTATGCGCCGCAGTCTATTATCCCGGCTTGGCGTGGTTACTCTTGTTGTCGTTGCTGTTGGTCGCTTCCAAGCAAGCTGGCTTTACAGTTTAGCGATAGGAATTGTTGCAGGTGTTTTTCTATCCCTAATCGTTGTAGCAATGAAAAAATTACATGGAGAAAGGGGTGATAAAAGAAGTGCATGAAACAGTTTTGTGGCATGTGGGAAATGGGACCGTTCACGGGAAAACCCTGATCATGACCTGGGTAGTAATGGCCATTATTTTGATAATTGCCTATCTGGGCGTTCGCAATTTAACCAGTGGTAAACCTGGTAAAATGCAAAACTTCCTGGAATGGATTGCAGATTTTATTCGTGGCATAATATCTGACAATATGGAATATGAGAAGGGGCGTCCGCTGATTGGTTATTTGATGACGTTGATTATGTTTATTTTCTTTTCCAATATGCTGGGCCTTGTTCCAAACTTCACATTTAAAAAACTTTTCGCAAACGTAGAATTTGCCCATCTAAATCATATTTTTGCTACAGAAGGCTTGATGTCGCCTACAGCAGATATCAACGTTACATTAACCTTAGCTTTGATAACTATTACTATGGTTGTGTACTTAGGCATTAAGTATAAAGGAGCTCATTATTTTAAACACTTTTTAGAGCCATTTCCCGTGTTCGTGCTCATTCACACCATTGACTTGATCTCCAAGCCAATGACACTCGCCTTCCGTCTATTCGGAAACATCTTTGCTGGTGAAGTTTTATTATCAGTTATTCTAATGTTGCCCGGAATATGGGTTTTGGGTGGTATACTCCCGACGACGGTTTGGTTGGGATTTAGTGTTTTCATTGGAAGCATCCAGTCTTATGTGTTTGTAGTACTGACCACAGCTTATATTTCGCAGGCTGTCACAGAAGATTCCCATTAAGCACTTCGCTCAGAGTTAATTTTCAGTGGTGCTTGACATTCACTGAGGGAATAATACTTATTAATTACTTGGTAACAAGAAAGGAGGAAATCTCATCATGGATGTAGCTGCTGCTGCTGCTCTCGGTGCAGGGATTGCTGCTGGATTAGCGGCCCTTGGGGCATCAATTGGTAATGGTAATGTTATTAGTAAAACGGTGGAGGGCATTTCTCGCCAACCGGAAGCCAAATCGTCATTGCAAGCTACCATGTTCATTGGAGTCGGTTTGATCGAAGCTTTACCACTCCTAAGCTGGGTGCTTGCCCTGTTACTCATGTTTGCTATGTAAGTCGTGTATTGGGCTAAAGAATACGGTCCATCTTAATTCAAGGGGGAACGTTAGTTCCCCCTTGAAAAGAATCATCCTGACGTCAATTAGACTCGAGAGGGGGGTAGACCATTGAATCCTATACACTTCGACTATACGATGCTGTGTACGCTCTTTTCTTTCATATTACTGGTTTGGTTGCTTTCGAAATTTGCTTGGGGACCGCTGATGAGAATAATGGAAGCGCGGCGGGATAATATCGAAAATATGCTTGCCCACGCTGAAAATGAGCGTCAACAGGCTGAAGCAATAAAACGCGAATACCAGGAAGAAATGCAAAAGGCTCGTCAGGAAGCACAAGAGGTTATCGCTAAGGCGACAAAAGTCAGCGAAGCCCGTGCAAAGGAAATCTTAGCTGCGTCTCAAGAGGAAGCAGAAAAGATTAAGAAAGCTGCCCTTACGGATATTGAGCGTGAACGTGACCGGGCAATTGCTGATGTTAAAGCACAAGTGGTAGATTTGTCAGTCTTAGTGGCTGAAAAAATCATTCGCCAGAATCTTGACTTAAAGGGTCAAGGAAAGATGATTGAACAATTCATTCAAGAAGTAGGGGAAATGCAATGATAAATGGATCACTTGCTCGAAGGTATTCCCAAGCATTGTTTGAAATTTCCTCCGAGAAGAACTCCCTTGATACGGTTGATAATGATCTGCGAGAACTAACAAGGCTGGTGGAGGAAAATGTAGAGGTTAAAACAGCCTTGCTTCATCCGCATATTTCCCTTAGCGTCAAGAAATCCATCGTAGAAAAGTTGGTGGGAGAAGATTTTGGCGAAATTACTCGTCGTTTCTTTTACTTGTTGATTGATCGGAAAAGGGAAAGTGTCCTGCCGCTCATTCAACGTGAGTTTAGTAAGTTGGCTGACGAAGCACGCCATGTTGTGGAAGCGAAAATAGTTAGTGCAATCGAACTTAGTGCTTCACAACTTGACGAGCTTAAAAAAGCCATTCAGAAAATGACAGGGAAGGACGTACGTGTAAAAAGCGAAGTTCGAGCTGAACTCATCGGTGGGGTTCTTGTGCAGGTAGGAGATCGCGTGATGGACGGGACCATCGCCCATGCATTAAACCAAATGCGCGAAGAGTTACGTAAAAACACAGAGAAACCTCAGGAAGTAGGGGTGAAATAACGGAATGAACTTACGTCCAGAAGAAATAAGTTCGATTATAAAACAACAAATTGAGAACTATGGGGTGTCTGTCGATGTCGTAGACGTGGGAACCGTTATCCAGGTTGGAGACGGAATTGCCCGTGTTTACGGTCTGGAAAACGCCATGGCGGGTGAGCTTTTAGAGTTTCCCGGCGGCATTTATGGCATGGCTATGAACCTTGAAGAAGATAATATCGGGTGTGTTATTTTAGGATCTTATTTAGGTATTAAAGAGGGCGATGAGGTTAAGCGAACCGGCCGGATTGTGGAAGTTCCAGTGGGAGAAGCTATGATCGGACGCGTTGTTAATGCGCTCGGGCAGCCGATTGACGGCAAAGGAGAAATTGTGACGGATACGTACCGTCCGATCGAGCAGCAAGCTTCCGGTGTTGTTGCCCGTAAATCTGTCCATCAACCTGTTCAAACAGGTTTGAAATCTATTGATTCTATGGTACCGATTGGCCGTGGTCAACGTGAGCTAATCATTGGTGACCGCCAAACTGGTAAAACTGCCTTGGCAATCGATACAATTATCAACCAAAAAGGCGAGGACATGATTTGTATTTATGTCGCAGTCGGCCAAAAAGCATCTACCGTTGCCAATGTGGTTAAGACATTAGAAGAACATGACGCTATGAAGTACACGATTGTGGTAGCTGCTACCGCCTCCGAACCAGCACCGATGGTCTATATTGCTCCTTATTCCGGTGCTACAATGGGCGAACATTTTATGTACAATGGCAAGGATGTTCTAATTGTCTATGATGACCTTTCCAAACAAGCAGTAGCATATCGTGAACTTTCATTGCTTTTAAGACGTCCGCCCGGACGTGAAGCATATCCTGGAGACGTTTTCTATCTCCACTCTCGTTTATTGGAGCGCGCCTCAAAGTTATCAGACGAATTGGGAGGCGGATCGATGACCGCGCTGCCAATTATTGAGACTCAGGCAGGCGACGTTTCAGCTTATATTCCGACGAACGTAATTTCCATTACAGATGGTCAAATTTTCCTTGAAGCTGACCTCTTCAACGCTGGTTTCAGACCGGCTATTAACGTTGGTATCTCTGTCTCGCGTGTCGGTGGTTCCGCGCAAATTAAAGCCATGAAACAAGTTGCCGGCCAACTTCGTTTGGACCTTGCATCTTACCGTGAATTGGCTGCTTTCGCTCAGTTCGGCTCTGACCTTGATAAGGTCACCCAGAGTCGACTGGCTCGTGGTGAGCGGACGATGGAAATCCTCAAGCAGAGTCAGTATATGCCGATGCCCGTTGAGGAGGAAGTTGTAGTCATTTACGCTGCAGTTAAAGGATTTATTGATGAAATCGATGTTGATAAGATTGGTAAATTTGAACAGGAATATCTGCGCTATATGCGCTCTGTTAAGGCTGATTTGTTGGAAAAGATTCGCACTAAAAAGGAACTCTCTGATGATATGATCGCAGAACTTGAAAAAGCAATCAATGAGTTTAAGCAGGGATTCGTGGCTTAGATTAAAAAGGAGTAGGTGAAAGAGGTGGCAGGAGCACAAGATCTTCGTCGTCGGATCCGCAGCATTCGCAATATGGAGCAGATCACTAAGGCGATGAAAATGGTTTCCGCGGCTAAACTTAGAAAAGCTCAACAAAAACTCGATGCTGCCCGCCCCTATGCCCACCAATTGCAAGCGGTCTTGGAACGCCTGGCACAGGTGCCTGTGGATGTTACCCCTCCGCTATTACAAAAACGGCCTGTGCAAAATGTAGTTTATGTGGTGATCACGGCTGACCGGGGTCTTTGCGGTGGTTACAATGCAAACCTTATTCGTATGACCAGTGCTATGATGGCCGAGTCAGAGCATGAAGTAAAGTTGGTGGCTGTAGGCCGCAGAGGCCGAGATTTCTTCCGGCGCGGTAAAATTGAGTTTTTGGCTGAGTACACGGGTCTGGGAGACGATCCGAGTTATAATCAAGCCAAAGAGATTGCTCAGAAAGTGATTAGCCTTTATGAACAGGGCGAAGCTGATGAAGTCTATCTCTTATTTACTGAATTTGTCACAGCGATGACCCAGAGACCGTCTCAGCTCAAATTACTTCCGATTGAACAACCTGAAGGTAAATTAGGTAGACAATACATTTTCGAGCCAACTGCTGAAGAAATTCTGGATAGTTTGTTACCGAAGTATGTTGAAAATCAGATCTTTAGGACCATACTGGAAGGAAAAGCGAGCGAGCAAGGGGCTCGAATGAGCGCAATGAGTTCGGCTACGGATAATGCTGCAGAAATGATTGACCGTTTGTCGTTGGCTATGAACAGAGCTCGGCAGGCGGCAATTACTACGGAAATATCCGAAATCGTCTCAGGGGCAGCAGCACTTGAATAAGTTGCCAGAAATACTTGAAAAGGAGGTTTCGCGCCTGTGAATGTTGGCAAGGTTTTGCAAGTTATGGGAGCGGTAGTTGACGTTCAGTTTGAGCCTGACTCACTACCGGAAATATACAGTGCCATTAAAGTTAAGGTTCCGGAGAAAAACCTGGATATAACCTTAGAAGCAGCACAACATCTCGGAAATGACACGGTGCGTACGGTTGCAATGTCTTCAACGGATGGCTTGCAGCGGGGCGTGGATGCAATTGACACTGGAGCGCCTATTACAGTGCCGGTCGGTCCGGCAACGCTGGGTCGGATGGTTGATGTATTAGGTGAGCAAATTGATAACGTTGGCGAAATTAAATCTGAGGTTCAATATCCGATTCATCGGCCCGCACCGGCTTTCGAAGATCAAGAACCTTCAGCTAGAATTTTGGAGACTGGGATCAAGGTTATTGACTTACTTGCTCCATACTCTAAGGGTGGAAAAATTGGGCTGTTCGGTGGTGCCGGAGTAGGTAAGACAGTTTTAATTATGGAACTAATCAATAATATCGCTAAAGAACATGGTGGAATTTCGGTTTTTACCGGCGTTGGAGAACGTACTCGTGAAGGTAACGACCTATGGAACGAAATGAAAGAGTCCGGCGTTATTGATAAAACGGCCATGGTATTTGGTCAAATGAACGAACCACCGGGAGCACGTTTGCGAGTCGGTCTGACTGGTTTGACAATGGCTGAATACTTCCGTGATGAACAAGGTCAAGACGTGTTGCTCTTTATTGATAATATTTTCCGTTTCACACAAGCAGGTTCCGAGGTTTCAGCTTTGCTTGGCCGGATGCCGTCCGCGGTTGGATATCAACCGACTTTGGCGACAGAAATGGGTCAACTGCAAGAGCGGATTACCTCTACGCGCAAAGGATCTATTACCTCAGTTCAAGCAATCTATGTACCGGCGGACGACTTGACAGACCCTGCACCGGCAACTGCGTTTGCGCACTTGGACGCCACTACGGTCTTGTCCCGTCAAATCGCTGAAATTGGGATCTATCCCGCTGTAGACCCGCTCGATTCTACATCGCGAATCCTTTCGCCCTTGGTGTTAGGAGAAGAACATTATCAAGTAGCGCGCAGTGTACAGCAGATCATTCAAAGATATAAAGAGTTGCAAGATATCATTGCTATTCTTGGTATGGATGAGCTTTCTGAAGATGAAAAGCTTCTTGTTGCCAGAGCTCGAAAACTCCAACGTTTCCTCTCACAACCCTTCTCAGTTGCTGAAGCGTTCACGGGTCAGGAAGGGAAATATGTGCCATTGAAAGATACAATTCGAGGCTTTAAGGAAATCGTGGAAGGTAAATACGATGACTTGTCGGAGGCTGCATTCCTGATGGTTGGACCCATTGAAGAAGTGGTTGAAAAAGCCAAGAAATTGGGGGGATAAAGCATGGCAGGAACATTCTCTCTACAAATTGTTTCTCCTGAAGGAAACGTCATGAAAGAAGATGTAGAGTTTGTCGTTCTTCCAGGCGGAGCAGGCGAATTAGGGATTTTGCCGAACCACGCACCCTTAATTGCAGGATTAGACATTGGTGTTTTACGTTATACCTTGGATAATAATGTTAAACGTGTGGCCGTTTCAGGAGGGTTTGTTGAAGTTGTTGATAATGCAGCAATAGTTCTTGCCAATACTGCTGAACCGAGTGAAAATATTGATTTAGAACGTGCGAAAGCAGCGCAGGAAAGAGCGTTGAAGCGTCTGGAATCACAGTCTCCTGAAACAGATATAAAGCGTGCTGAGTTAGCTCTGCGAAGAGCAATAGCTCGTATTCGGGCAGTAGAAGAAAAATAATAAATATAATATAATATTGACAATATGAAAAAAGGCACTCTGTGAGGGGGGCCTTTTTTCATATTCTTCTGCATAAAATTTTTGCTGTAGATTCACTATAAAATTTTCGCTGTAGATAAGTAAAAATAATATTTAAAATTTGTTCACTATAAAATTTAGG
>JBMNTM010000074.1:0-7975 GCA_050945735.1 Desulfosporosinus sp. | reverse complement strand
GAGGTTACCCATCATCATCCAGAATTACACAAAGATGTAATAATCAAGAGATATGCTGTTCGTGAATAAAATGAAATACTGTGAAAACAAGAGATATTTGAAGAAATAATTAGTTTATTAAGGGAGGAAAGCACAGTGATTGTAGGAATTGATCTGGGAACTACGAATTCTCTGGTAGCCTTCATCAACCGGGAGGGCAGGCCGGAGATAATTATCAATGAACGCGGTAACCGCTTGACCCCTTCGGTAGTTTATTTTAAGAACGACCGAGAGGTCATGGTGGGCGAGTTGGCTCGCTCTCAACTGATATTGAAAGCGGATCGTACCGTTAGTTGTATCAAACGGTACATTGGTTCGGATTATCAAGTAAATGTTTCTGAACGGAGCTATACGCCAACTGAGGTATCCGCTCTTATTTTGCGCAAGCTGGTACAGTATGCAGAAAAATCCTTGGGCAAAACGATAGAAGCCGCAGTAGTGACAGTTCCGGCCTATTTCAATGATAACCAGCGGCAGGCTACACTCATGGCGGGGGAAATGGCTGGGCTAAAAATACTTAAACTAATCAATGAGCCGACAGCGGCTGCCTTAGCTTATAGTTCTGAATTAGATAAGCAAGAACATATTCTGGTGCTGGATATTGGCGGCGGAACATTCGATATTACACTGATGGAATATGAAGATAAGGTATGCCGGGTGCTTAGCAGCGGTGGCACGAGTACTCTGGGAGGAGTAGATTTTGACAGTCGGTTGGTAGACTTTATATTACGCACTTTTCAGGAAAGCAGTGGCCTTGATCTTTCGAATGATCCGCTCGCATTGCAGCAGATTCAGATTAATGCCGAGAAGGCCAAGGTTGATCTTTCTACAGTAAACGAGTGTTCAGTGCTCATTCCTTATATAACCATGGGATCAACAGGACCGGTTCATTTAAACCAAGTCATATCCCGGGAGCAGTTTAACCATCTGTGCCTGGATTTATCTAATGAGATTGGTGAGATAAAAATAATGACCGGGATTAACCCGGATGAAGTAGTGGTTATGGGAGCTGCTATGGAGGCCGGTATGCTCTCCGGTAAAGTGGATTATGTAGAGCTCCATGATGTTACTAGTCATACCTTGGGGATAGAGGATGATCAGGGGGAATTTGTCTCTTTGATTCCTGCTAATACTTCATATCCGGTTATAAAATCGCAATTGTTTACCACTGTACAAGATCAGAAAAAGAGAACAAGCCAGAAAAATGGCTCAGGAAAAAAGTAAGGCAAGGACTCTGGCGAAGCAACAGGCTATGGCAGAGCGTATTGCTTCTGCTTCCGAGCAGTTACTAGCGGGTATTGAAGAATCCAACGCTAGTGCCCAGGAGTTTTCCCGCCTTATGAATGAATTAGAATCTGAGGCCGAACAGGTGGGCAGCAATGCCGAGCAGATGCGGGTAGCTGTGACGCAAACGAACAAATCTGCTCAGGAATTACAAAAAGTGCTGGGCGAACTCGATAAACAGGCCGGTGATGGAGGCTTGGCTGTCGAAGAATCAGTGCGACAGATGCAAGCCGTTGTAGCGCAGATCAAGGAATCGGCAACCCGGAATATACAATCAGGGCAACGTATCGGGGAATTAGAGGTACAATCGCGTGAGATAGGCGAAATTGTGCAGGCAGTGGTTATGATTGCTGATCAGACTAACCTTTTAGCGTTAAATGCTGCCATTGAAGCTGCCCGGGCCGGGGAACACGGACGGGGTTTTGCCGTAGTGGCCGATGAGGTCAGAAACCTGGCGGAAATATCCGAGCGTTCGGCCCGCGATATCCGTGGGGTGATCGATGAAATCCGCTCGGGAATTGAAGGGGTAGTAAAAGATATCGGCAAAGGGGTGGAAGAATTCAACAGCTCCGAAGTGGGAATGGAGAAGATAGTTAATGAAGGGTTTGAAAAGGTGGGAGAATTATTTGGCAAATACATTGAAATAGTTGGGGAAGACGTGAAACTAGCCATTAAGGTACAGGCTCTAGCTGATGAATTCCTCACTTCCAGTGAAAATATCGCTTCTGCGGTCCAACAATTGCTCAGCAGCACCAAGGAATCATCCAAAGGAGTCGCCGAACAGGGCAAAGCTATAGCAGAAGTAAATATCGCTACCCAGGAATTGAGCGAGATGGCCGAGGAACTAAAGACCTCCACCAATATTAATAAATCCGCTGAGGAAGTTGCGGCTACCGCCGAAGAGTTGTCAGCTAATATCGAAGAAGTCAGTGCTTCAGCCGCCCAGATTGCCGTAGCCCTTAACCAAATATTGGGGGGAGCCAATTTAGCTGGGGAAGAAGCAGACAATGCCAATAAATTGAACCAAGACATCAAGGCAGCGCTCGAGGAATTATTGGGTTTAGCCGGTGAAGCGGGTCAAGTCTTTGAAGAGGCTAATCGGATAATGCTTGAAAGCCGGGCGGATGGCGGTAAGATTAGGGATAAAATAGTAGATAGCATCAAATCCTACGAAGTTATTAATGCTTCCATCGAATCCTTGCAGGATAAAATACGCCGCATTGAGAAGATCGTTGATACTATTGAAAATGTATCCATTCAGACCAATATGTTGGCGGTAAATGGTTTCGTAGAAGCTGCTACTGCCGGTGAACATGGCCGTGGTTTCGCGGTGGTAGCAGGTGATATTCGGAATTTAGCCACGGAATCATCGGAAAACGCTGATAAGATTAAGGATCTGGTGCGGGATATTCAGATGCAGATGGTTAAGGTAGCGGCGGAAATTGCCCAATCGGAGAATGCTGCGCGTAAAGCAGATGATAGTATGCTCGTAGCCGGTCAGAAGAATCAAGTAGTTACTGACGTACTGGATTCCTTAGGAGAGATTCGAAAGGGTGTAATAAACGAGCTCGATGAAATACAGATCGCTTCCGGAGAGGCTGAAAAGGGAACCCAGCAAGTGGTTACTATAATGAGCAGTACGGGCGATCAGGTTGAAGAGGCATTCCGGGTGGCACAGGAGCAGGCCAAGGCTACTAACGAATTGGCTAACGCCATTGAAGAGATCGCCTCTATTGCCGATGAAATGCAGGTTAATTAAAGAAGAGGAGAATAAAAAGCAGTTAAGGAGGAATTGGAGTGGATAATAACATATTCTCCTCGGAAGAAGTACAACTGGTAACCTTTGTTCTAGGACAGGAAAGCTTTGGAGTAGATATCATGAATGTGCAGGAAATCATCCGGATACCATCAATCACAGTGATTCCCCACGCTCCCATTTATGTCGAAGGCATAACCAACCTGCGTGGCAATATCCTTCCGGTAATAGATACCCGCAGCCGCTTTGGGATGGCTAAAACCGAGCGTGATATTTCCAGCCGAGTAATCGTAGTGGATGTTGGAGGTCACAAAGTAGGATTAGCCGTAGATGCAGTCTCCGAGGTATTATGAGTAGAGAGAAACCGAATCGAAGCCGCGCCCGAAATGGTATCAGGAGTAGACGCCAGTTCGATCACCGGGGTAGTTAAAATAGACAGTGACAAGCGTTTAGTGATGATCCTGGAAGCATCCCGTCTCTGTAAAATAGACCAAACTGCCGGAACCGATACCTCCAACCTAAAAATTGGGCAGAATGCAAAAAGCCGGGTGGAGGACAAAGTCATGGACGAAGTACAACTGGTTTCCTTCCTACTGGGTAATGAAGAATTCGCGTTAGAAATTAAGCATGTACGTGAGATTATCCGTTATCCCGAAATAGTGAAGGTTCCAAACATGCCAGACTATATCAAAGGGGTTATCTCCTTAAGAGATACCCTTATGCCTATCATTGATATGCGCATAAAATTGGGTACCAGTGACGACACACTGACAGCTAATACCCGGGTAGTAGTGGTAGATGTCAATAATATTAGAATTGGACTAATCGTCGATCAAGTCTATGAAGTAGCGAGAATAGCCCAAGACACTATATTCTCACCGCCGCAGGCTTTAGTCGGAGATGCTCGGGATTGCTTGAAAGGCATTGTACGCTTAGACAAAGGCAAGAGATTAATTATGCTCCTGGAACCCGGGGAAATTATGACTACTGAGGAACTACAGGATATTGGACAATTGGATAGCATTCCCAACCAAGAACGAGACGAAGAAAAAGCTTTGGATGTAGACCTGGATGAGGAACATATGGTAGTTTTCAAGCTGGCCGGGGAACAGTATGGGGTACGGATTACTCAAGTGCAGGAGATAAACCGCCTCTCCCAAATTACCAAAGTACCCCGTGCAGCTAAGTTTGTCGAAGGGGTCGTCAACCTGCGAGGGGACGTCATTCCAGTTATTGACCTAAGAAAACGTTTTGAAATAGAGTTTAAAGATTATACCGAATTTACCCGTATAATTGTTAGCGATATTAATAATAAGAAAATTGGAATTATTGTTGATGAAGTCCTGGAAGTTTTAAGGATACCAAGGAAACTAGTGGAGGAAACCCCAGATGTCTTGATTGATAATCATGCTCAGTTTTTTATGAACGGAATCGCCAAGTTAGATAATCATATGATCATGATGCTGAATTTGGAGAATATTTTGGTAGAAAAGGAATGGCAAAAGATCGCCGACTTAGGCCAACCAACCGAAGGCCCTGTGAAAAAGGTGCCAAAATTAAAGAAACAGGGTCGGGAGGATTAAGTTGATCAGAGTATTAATAGCGGATGATTCGGCTATGATGCGAAGGATATTAAGAAAGATGCTGGAGGCTGACTCGGATATTGAGGTTATAGCTACGGCTCGCGATGGTAATGATGTCGTTGAGAAAGCTCGGGAGTTAACTCCGGATGTCATCACCATGGACGTTAATATGCCCGGCCAAGATGGTATCACAGCACTTCAATACATTATTAATGATAAGATCTGCCCGGTAATTATGGTTTCTTCCCTTACCCAGGAGGGAGCCGTAACTACCTTCGAGGCTTTAGAGCTTGGGGCTTTCGACTTTATAGGTAAGCCTGACGGTACAGTATCCAGCAATATGGAAAGTATCGCCACTGAACTATTGGCCAAAGTTAAGGCAGCGGCAGGTATGAAAAAAGGTCGGAAAGCTCTCCAACGATGGACTCGTGCGAATCGCCGGCCTGCAGTGAAACCTGGCGCAATAAGCAGCGGCAAGATTATGAAAGTTGTTGCCATGGGGATTTCCGCCGGGGGACCGAAGGTGATATATGAGGTTTTGCCATTGCTCCCTCCGGATATCAATGCAGCTATTTTTATGGTGCAGCACATGCCGCCAAATTTTACGGCCACTTATGCCAAACGTCTCAATGATTTCTGCCAGGTAAAGGTGGTTGAGGCCAAGGCGGGGATGAAAGTCGAGGCTGGGGTAGTATATATTGCCAGTGGTGGCCGACATCTTAATGTAGCGAAGACTTCCTCTGGGGAGGTTTTATTAAGGTTACCCACTAAACCCGATCATCTTTACATACCTTCAGTTAGCGTAATGATGCGGTCTGTTTTAAAAATATACGGTCGCTGTACTATCGGGGTAATCATGACTGGAATGGGAAATGACGGTGCTGATGCCATGGTTGATATTCATCGTGCAGGGGGGATAACCATAGCCGAGTCGGAGGAAAGTGCAATTGTTTTCGGTATGCCAAACGAGGCCATTAAACGGGGGGGAGCTGAAATAATAGTCCCGATCTGGGATATTGCCCATGAGATTATAAAGGCTGTTAATCGTTAAAAGATGCAAATTTCTTAATTGAATAATAAAGACTGTTTTTGCAGCTCACTTCCTCCCAATGATTTATCGTATATTATTATCTTTATAAATAGAAAACAAGCTTGAAAATAAATGAGTCTTGAGCGAAGCGAAAGGAATGGATAGAAAAATGAAAGGGTTGAAACAAGATGGAACACCCATCACAGTTATGGCGGTAGATGATTCTCCAATAGTCAGAAAATTAATTAGGAAAGCACTGGAGCCTGAAGGATTCATTTTCGTCGGAGAAGCGGGAAACGGTAGGGATGCCATGGAATTGTACAGCAAAGTTCAGCCTAATATTATTACTATGGATATCACCATGCCTATTATGAATGGACTGGATGCTGCTGGTGCTATTAAGCAAATTAACCCGGCGCAGAATATCATCATGCTAAGCGCTATGGGTGATGAGGACATTATTGCAGATGCCAAATCACGCGGTATCAATCATTTTTGCGCCAAACCCTTTAAAGCCGCGGAAATGGTTGCAAAAGTTCTGGAAGCAATGGGAATGAGGTGATATTTTGGAAGCGAATGCTCGCGTTATTCAATTTATTAAGGCAACAAATACTGTTTTCAAGGAAATGCTAAATCTAATCGTAAGCAGTGGTCAGACGGAAAATGAGGGAGATTCGTTTATATCCCGGGGGGCTACAGTAATTGTAGGGTTTACTGGTGGCTGGAAAGGCTTATTCTTTTTAGATATGAGCCAGAATACAGCTCTGAAAGTGGCTAGTATTTTGAACGGAGAAGATTATCATTCCGTAGCCGAAGAAGAAGTCCTCTTGTCGTGCGCCGAAGTGGCAAACGTTATTAGTGGTAATGCTATAACTGCAGTTAACAATGCTCAGCCGGGCTTAAATATTCGATTAACTCCTCCCAGCGTTTTTATGGGTGAAGATATGAGCATATTTAACGTACGCCTCAGTTCCTGGTCCGTAATCATGCAAACTGATGCCGGAGTAATCAAGATCAATGTAGCGGTTGAGGAGGGAATGAAATAAAGTTGTGAATATTCACTGTATAAATTCCTTTATTAGTGGAATGTTAAATGTTTCCGGCATGCTGGGAATGACTAATGTTCAAAGAAAGGATCTTAGTAAACGGACTAAACTACGTACTGAAAATGATGTTAATATAATTATCGGGCTGGTGGGTGATATACGGGGAAACGTAGTATTTTCCTTACAGGAGGTTACGGCCCGCAATATTGCATCTGTCATGATGGGCGGGTTATCAGTGGAAAAATTTGATATCATGTCCAAAAGCGCTTTATGTGAATTTGCTAATATGGTGGCCGGAAATAGTGTAAGCTTATTGGAGAAAGTGAATTTTTTTGTTAACATTACCCCACCGACTCTTATATATGGCAAAAACATGATTACCATGATTAACCAAATTGAAACCGTAGTTCTAGATTTTGAGGGCAAAGAAGGGAAGATAGAAATGAACGTAGCAACAGAAGATTAATATGGTATTTAAGATTGATTTTTGCTTTTTTCCATTTTAAAAAATATATAAGGGGCCGATGCTCTACAAAACCCGTTCGTTTTGCATCAACCCCTTAGTTGTCATCGATATTAACCGAAACTGAATTCAATGTTTGATTTTACTTTCGCTTTTGTAATCCCGCTTCTATCCTAAGTAGGTTAATTAGAGGCGGTTACCGTTCTTGAGATGTTCCTCTGCGAATTGGATCATTTTTTTGGTCATTTGGCCACCGACGGAACCGTTTTCACGACTTGTACGGTCACCACCAAGTGGAATGCCCATTTCATTTGCTACTTCATACTTAAATTGATCTAATTGTTGCGAAGCTCCTTTAGATGCTGGTGTATTAGTGTTTCTTTCTCCTGCCATAGCTTAGGTTCCCTCCTTTTAAAATATTTGTATACTGAAACATCCTTATTATGTGTTGGCGAAATCAAATTACTCAGGTAATTATTGTTACTAAATGGAGAGCTTTCCTTTTCTAATTATCTAAAATCTTTGATTTTTCCCAAAACGTTTCGCTTTTCGCAAAAATTTTCATATGTTTATTATTGAGAAAGATTGTGCATTATTTCATGATGCTTTTTATATTATTCCAATATGAGGATATCTATTTATTATGTTACTCAACTTTCGCACCTCGGTTGTGCGAATAAAGCCTTGATATAACTGGGTAATTCGCCGATCCAGTTCTGTAGTTGACAAATCAATGCTTCATTATCTCTGGATTTACCGATGAGCAAATCCTGT
>JBMNTM010000073.1:0-7985 GCA_050945735.1 Desulfosporosinus sp. | reverse complement strand
AAGAAAATTGATTTTGATGTTGTTCAGGCAGAGAGTTGTGTTGTAACATAGAAGTACGCACCTTTCTGTTTTGGAATTATGGTTGTTTAGTCACTTCCATTTTACCAATTTTGAAAGGTGTTTTTCTGTCAATGATCAAATTTATTTTTGTCTAAACTCAACTCTAGAGTGCATTTGAGCTAGCTTTTACGGTGCGAAAGTTGAGTTACTTGAATAAAAAATCAAGAAGATTGCACGATTATTAATCCGCCTTATCGGAATCATTCGTTAAGCCAAGATATTCAAACATTGCATTCTCAGCCGTTTCAATATGTGCCATAGCCAAAGATTGTGCTTCTACGCTATCATGATTTCTCAACGCCTCAAAAATCTTTTTATGTTCATCAATCGCCAGTTTATTCCGCCCCGGAATGGCCAGTGAAGTCGAACGGAAACGTTGAATCTGCTCGAGTAAATTAGCTAAAATTTGAACTAGTCGTTCGTTGCGGCTAGCTTGATAAATTAAGGCATGAAATTCAGTATCTGTATTAATATACTTTTCCAGGTCTATCTCATCTTCACTGTCGCTTATAAATAACACCTGTTCCATTTGTTCCAATTCATCATCTGTAATTCTTTCAGCTGCAAGACCGGCAGCTAAACCCTCCAGCGCAGAACGGATCTCAAAAACATCTGCAACATCTTTCATAGAAACACCCGCAACATACGCTCCCTTGCGCGGAATCATGACGACAAAATTCTCAAGTTCCAGTTTGCGGATTGCTTCGCGTATGGGAGTTCTGCTTACTCCCATTTCTTTGGCTAATTGGATTTCCATCAATCGTTCTCCGGGCTTAAGAATTCCGTTCAGAATCGCATCACGCAAGGATTCAAAAACAATCTCCCGGAGCGGTTTATAACCGTCAAGTATAACAGGCAGTAATCTTTTCCCCACAAATGTCTCCCCCTTTCACCTGAGTAAGTACCTTTATCCTACTGTTTGGGTAACCCAAACATCTAAAAAGCCTTTTTTTCTCAACCTTCCTGCGACTTCCAAGGCATGCTGTTTTCCTCGTGCAATCCCAAATACACAAGAACCACTTCCGGACATTAAGGCACCGTAACATGCAGCATCCAGCAAATGTTGCTTAAGCAGCAAAATTTCCGGAACCATTTGAGTCGATACCGGCTCTAAGTCATTATAAAGCAAGTCAGCAATCTCTTGCGGGGAATTGTGTGTTAATGCCTTATACCAATCATTATAGTTCAGACGCCCACCCTGCCCGGTTAAATCAAACTGACGGTAAGCTTCCTGTGTATTTACCCCAGCTGACGGTTTGGCTAAGACTAGATCCAACTCAGGTGCTTTGGGCAATGCTTCAAGCCGTTCTCCCCGTCCAGTTGCCCACATCGTACCACCTCTCAAACAGAAGGCCACATCTGAACCACATCTATGAGCCAAGGTGAGAAGTACTTCACTGCTTAAAGGTTCGCCACAAAGTTGATTTAATAAACGAAGCGTTGCAGCAGCATCCGCGCTCCCTCCGGCGAGTCCTGCCTGTTCGGGAATATGCTTTATAATCTTAATTTCTATTCCTTCAGATTGACCAAGTTGTTCGAGAAACAACACCGCAGCCTTATATGCAAGATTATCTGGTCCACTTAATGCCCCACACTGACATACAACCTTCTCTCCCCGACGACGAACACCAACAATATCGTGTAAGGCAATAGATTGCATGACACTTTGCAGTTCATGATATCCATCTTCCCGAATACCAAGAATTGCTAAAGCCAGATTGATTTTGGCATAGGCGAACATTGTTAGAAAAGATTGTTCCATTTGCATTGACCTTTCCGAACATTATCGGATGCATTAATTTCATTATACATATTAATAAGTTGAAGTTCCAGCACTTCACCATAGTTTCCTTAAATTTCTACTCCAACGACCCATTCTCTTTGCGCTGTTTCAGCGGACGGTACCTTTTTGCCTTTTAAGCGCCGACTGATTTCTTCTTCGATTGGTTCAATATTCTCATAAAACATCACGAAAGTGTCCCCCGCAACACAACTGTCCAATCCTCTCCTAAAGGCTTCTATTTCTGATAGAATAATCTCTATTTGCAACGGATTCATGCCGCTTTGCACTGCTTCATTATAGATCAGTTGGGCAATTTCCCCCGGAAGACGACCACGTAAATTAGCGTCTTCTCGAATAATTAGACGTTGAAAATTTTGAGCAGCTATTCGTCCCACTTCGCGTACTGATTCATCCGGCCGATCACCAGGCACAGTAATACAAGCCACGAGGGAACCACCCTTAAACTGTTTAAGTGTATTGGCAACTTCCTGAATACCGGCGGCATTATGGCCATAGTCAATGAAAACACGCACTCCATTCAGTTCATAAAGATTTAGGCGCCCACGGTTGTACTGTGCATTCGAGGAAAAACTTTGCAGAGAATTGCGGATTACCACAGCACTTAACCCTAAGGCCCATCCTGCAGCAACTGCTGCCAAAACATTTTGGATGTTATGCTTGGCAAATCCGCCCCAGGTTACCGGAATCTGTTTTACTGAACAAATCCGGTAACTTCTTGAACCTTGACAAAGCAAAATTATGCCCCGCCGAACAAAGACGGCTATTCCACCAATCCCTAAATGTTTACGAACACAAAAATTATCTTTTTCCATACTAAAATAAATAACTCGTCCCTTCGTTTGCTTAGCCATTTGGATAACAAGAGGGTCATCCGCATTCAGAATCACATAACTATGCGGCTTGACAACCTCTGCTACCAAGCTTTTGACATGGGCAATATCTTCCAGAGTCTCTATGCCATACTGACCCAAATGGTCATTAGATACATTAGTAATGACAGCAACATCTGCATAGTCATACCCTAAACCAGCCCGCAAAATTCCACCTCTTGCAGTTTCCAAAACTGCCACCTGTACATCAGGATGTCTCAATAAAGTCCTGGCGCTCTCCGGTCCGGTCATATCTCCTTTAACCCATAATTTTTGGTTTATATAAATCCCATCAGTTGAAGTCATACCAACCAGAAGCTGTTGATCCGACAGCATCTTACTGATCATACGCGTCGTAGTAGTCTTTCCATTAGTTCCGGTGATTGACACGATAGGGATTCTGCCATTTCCTGAAGGAAATACTTGCTCTACGATCGCTTTAGCTACATTCCTTGCTTTACCAACACTGGGAAAATGGTGCATGCGTATGCCCGGTGCAGCATTAACTTCGATGATATGTCCGTTTTTCTGGAGATAGGAAGCCCCAATATCTTCAATTACTAAATCAATCCCTGCTACATCCAAGCCAATCAACTTTGCGGTGTAAACTGCTAAATCGACGTTATCAGGATGCACACAATCTGTCACATCCTCAGCAATACCCCCGGTACTCAAATTTGCACTGTCGCGGAGATACACAACTTCTCCTTGTTTAGGAACGGATGATAGTCTTTTCCCCTTTTGAGTCAGAGTTAATAACACCACCGGATCAACTATTAGTTTAGTTAAAGCCTTCTCATGGCCCTCCCCTCGCAGCGGATCCTCATTAGTACGATCGATCAGTTCTGAAATGGTCGATACGCCATCCCCAATCACATGGGCTGGTATCCGTTTTGCTGCTGCAATTAAACAATCTCCAACCACAAGCAGACGATAGTGCTGCCCTTCAATATATTCTTCTACAATAACCCAAGCGCTATAATTCCGTGCAACCTTAAATGCAGCTCTAACTTCTGCCTCATTCCTTATCCGGAGAGCAACTCCTTTTCCCTGATTGCCATGCAGAGGCTTAATCACCACATCGGTTTTCATAGCCGAAAAAGCCTCTACGGCTTCTTCTTCCGTAGTCACAATATGTCCCCACGGCACTGGAACTCCTGCATCGTACAGAATCTTTTTGGTCATTTCCTTATCACAAGCTATGTCAACCCCTATGCTTGAGGTTGCTCCTGTAATGGTTGCCTGGATGCGTTTTTGATGACACCCATATCCTAACTGCAATAGGCTGCCGTCATTCATCCGCTGGACAGGAATTCCCCGTTCGTGACATGCTTCAATAATCGCTTGCGTTGAAATGCCAAATTGATAGTCAGCCATCACCTTAATAATACTGCTTATTGCTTCGGCGACATCAAAGGGTTCATGATTCAATAGGGCCTTTACACAGAGAAATGCTTGTTTAAAGCCCTCAACCGCTCCCTCTTTGGCCTCATAATTAAAGATAATCTCATAGCAACCAGGTTTATCCAAAATAGCCATAGTCTTACCATATTTAATGGTTTGTCCCGCTTGTGTCAATAAGTCAATCGTCACGTGTTCAATGACATGGCCAATTAGGGTACCCTCTTGTAAGCGCTCAAGGAATCCACCAACCTTACCCCGTGAACAATAGTGGTCAGCCAGTGTCGGTAGCTTCTCAAGGAGACGAAACTGAAAATCCCCTAATTCATTACTAAATTTGTCGGTCCACTCCTGGAGATCTACAATCGCACGAATAATTGGCCTATGACTGTAAACATTAGCCCCTTCTATGACCTGGATTTCTCTAATCTCCATTTAAGTTATTGTTCTCCCTTCCAGTAACAATATACTGTAATACATAGTTTTAACTTTTTTCTCTTCCAATATTCCCTGTTCTTCCCATAATTTTTCTAAAGTAACGATACCCGACGTTTTAGATCGAATCCATAACCGTGAGAAAGAACATGCATTGTAATCGGACTTAAAACAAGGGCTTGTCCGGGAGCCATTTCCGAAACATTGGTTATGATTGAGGGAGAGGCATCAAGTACGGTTACAGTATTACTTCCCACTACCGAAAAAAGTGCATCGGATTGTACTAAAACAGCTGTATCCTCATCAATTCCCAAACCGAGTACATAAGGATTTTGAGAAATTGCCGATAAGAGTCGGCCAATACGCCCTCGTTGAGCGAAGTGTTGATCAATCACAACAGAACGCAGCAGGCCTAATCCCGGAGCCATCATTATTGTATCTTTCCTGGCCGTTCCCGCTTCTCCTTCGACAATCATCGTATCCGACATAACAGAAGCCCCAGCACTGGTTCCGGCAATAATAATTCCCTGTTCGTAGAGCTGTTGCAGCTTCTGTCCAAGTAACGTTCCACCTAACAAACCGGTAATCCGCAGTTGGTCTCCCCCTGTAAAAAAAACCCCGGTTGATTGTTCAAATTGCTTGGTAATCCCTTGTGCATTAGCTTGGGTGCGGTCTGAAACATCGAGAATTTGCACCTCTCGGGCTCCGAGTTCCAGAAACAAAGCATCGTACTCAACCCCAACTTGACGCGGGTATTCTGTCGCAGCTGTCATGACTGTAATACGACTCTCCCTGCCGCCTGACTCTTGAACAAAAAGTTTAAGGATTTTGCGCTCTCCCTTTTTATCTTCAGCTCCGCCAATAATAAGTAGTTTCCCCTTCACATGTTCCGCCAATTTTATCCCTCCCGCCGAAAAAACGTGGTTCGAAATCCGTAATAAGTGTTCTGACCACGAAACTTCGACAAACACTTGTGTCCCCGAATAAGCTCTAATTACTTCTGATTGAAAAGTAGCATCGGAAATATATGCTTATTTCTATATTCTCCACATAAAGAGGGTTTAATTATGCAAAGAACATTCAGAAACTAATCACATACCATGAGATAGAACATTATTTAAAAAAGGAGGCCAGGCACGATGCCGAACTCTTTAATAGTTATTCATACCGCCAGTCGAAGGCTTGAGCTTTATAAAGGAAATCAGCTGATTAAGATTTATCCCATTGCAGTTGGCAAGGCATCGACCCCTACTCCCATCGGCCACTATACCATTGTTACTAAGACATTGTATCCAGGCGGTGTCTTTGGTAGTCGCTGGATGGGACTTTCTATTCCACACTATGGGATTCATGGCACGAATAACCCCGCAAGTATCGGCCAAGCCATCTCCAAAGGCTGTATCCGCATGCATAACCGCGATGCCGAAAACCTATTCGAACACGTTAAAATTGGCACCCGCGTGATCATAGAACGTTAATTATCGGGACAATTCTTGAATCGTCCGAATAGCTAATAACACGGGCCCAGGACGATTCAAAATCATCCCTACATATCCCTTAATAAGGGCTCCTGGGATATCCCTTGCGCATCTGTCCTCGCGTCTCAATCCCCCCAATTCCATCCGTCCCCGTAATCGTATGTGTAAGAATATCCTTCACCGAAACTATTTGATCCACTGGAGTAAAAGCAATTCTTTCCACAATAAAAACAGGATCAAAAGCATGGATGAGCATTCGTTTGGGAGAGGAAGCAAAATTTGCCCCCGCTGCCAGAATAGCCTCATAATTAGATTGGCAAGCTCCCGCAAAGATAACTAGCGTATCCTTGTTATGCTGAAAGCAGCGAGCTTCCTGAACGGACTCTACAAAATAACGAGAACTGCGGTAACTGTGCATACTGTGGAAACCTTTTTTTCCGCCTATAAAGCCATCATGGCCTGTTAAAACCAAGATGTCTGTCGGATTTTCTTGTAATATTTTACGAATTACTTTGGGTTGTTCCACCTCGGACTTACAAATGCCCTTGGCTTCAATTCCCATTTGCTCATAGGTTTTAATGCATCGACTTAAATATTCCGGATCGCCATCAAGCTGTAAAACCCGTCCAGGGATCTCAAAAAATTCACTTCTCTCGTCTAAACCAGATTTTCTTTGACTCGTTACTCTTTTTAATTTTTGATAAATCATTTTATTATCCTCACGCTCATAATTAGCAACTTCAGCGGGACTCTTGGCAATAAGATCGGATACCGGTGCATCAGCCAGAAGTCTTAAATTCAGCCCTTTAAGAAGCGCCGAGCTTTCCCCTTTTAAGTCTACATGTATTTGCGCAATTTGAAAGAAGATATCCTGTCGATATGAGAAGCGGGCAACAATATCACCGACTTGAAACATAGTTTAACCCCCTTTTGTGATCCAGTATTCCTGTTTCCTGGTTCATAGTTCGAATGATGAATATTGAATAATGAATATTGAATATCGATCATCGAATACGCTATATACTATGTCGAACCACTTCAGATGGCATATAGTATAGCAAGTAATGATAAAGGGGGGGCCTAAAAAAGATGTTCGCAGCAGTCATTCCTGCCAGGAATGAAGAAAAAAGCATCTTGGCAACTTTGACCACCATTTTACGCCTTCCTGTCAGTTTCATCATTTTAGTTATCAATGGCTGCACAGACCAGACATTTCAGCTTGCGCGCTCAATCCCAGATAATCGAATTCACATCCTTTTTTTTTCTGACCCTTTAGGAATTGATGTACCGCGAGCAATCGGAGTACTGTATGCACGTCATCTAGGGGCTGAAGGGGTACTCTTTGTCGATGGAGATATGTCGGGGGATATATATCAAATTCTTCTTTCTCTGGTAACCTCAGTTGAATCAGGGGTTGATATTGCCTTAACAAATTGTTATCCCTACATTCCACATCGTCATAATCTTGCCAATCTTGTTATAAAATTTCGGTCAAAGCTCAACCGCGAGCTAGATCTTTTTCAAAGTCTGGGTCTTGCTACTCCCACACACGGACCGCATGCACTTTCCAAATATGCCTTACAAACCCTTCCTCCCGAAGCCATTGCAATTCCGCCATTAACTTTGTACTGGGCAAAGAAAGAAAATCTCACGATCAAAGTAACCGCATCTATCCCACATGAGAAACTTCACTCTCCGCGAAAGGATCGGCGTCATGCTCGTCTGATTGCGGAGACGATCATTGGTGATTGCCTAATGGGATTAGCATTAATCCGAAATGAGCCTCTGACCAGAACACTGGGCAAACACGAATTAATTGGTTACCATCCGGAACGTCGTTTAGATCTTATTCATCGTTGGGAACAGTCTCTGAAATCAAAGGACATGTTTTATGAACAACACGTTATCCTCCCGGGCTTATCTTCCAGCCCTAAATAG
>JBMNTM010000072.1:0-7995 GCA_050945735.1 Desulfosporosinus sp. | reverse complement strand
TCAAGGGTCAAGATGAACTCGCTGCGCTCGCCCTTGATTCCCATCCGAAACCTTCCCGGCAAAGAACTGTATAATGCAAAATCAGAGGTACCAATAAATGTAAGGCAATTAAACTTGCAATCTACACTACCGGAGCATCGATGCAGAAACTGTTTGACCATCGCCAATAATGCTAGTTATAATATAAATTTACTGCTAAATGAATTTGGCGATGGTTGTGCTACCACCAAGGAGCGCGGATCGCTACAATTAATCATTATTCGTATGTTCTCTTCGATTAACCTCCATAATAAAAGAGAACCTCATTTATTATTCAATTTAGAGGTGACCTTTCAAGAAAAGATTATTGGATTTGAGGTTCTGGGCTTATTTTTAAGGAGGTTTAGCCAGTGCGTTCTGAAGAAACGATTCCCCCTAAAGAAAATGATGCTGATTTATCAGCTCTAAAAGAAGTCGGGCAAATTCAAGTTCAGGAGATTACGGAAAGAATTTTTTGTTTACCTATTATTGGTCAAATCGAAGGCCACCAAGTTCTACCCGCTCAATCTAAAACTACAAAATATGAACATATTATCCCGCAACTGATGGCTGTTGAGCAAAACCCTAAAGTTGAAGGGATTTTGGTTATTTTGAATACGGCAGGTGGTGACGTCGAGGCAGGGTTAGCGATAGCAGAAATGCTAAGCAGTTTAAACAAGCCTTCTGTTTCACTTGTTCTTGGTGGTGGTCACAGTATTGGAATTCCTATTGCAGTTAGTTGTACAAAAAGTTTTATCGCTCCGACTGGAACGATGACTATTCATCCGATTCGGTATACAGGGTTGGTAATCAATGGACATCAACAGTTCGATTATTTACGTAAAATGCAACAAAGAGTCAATCAATTTATTTATTCACATTCGCAAATTAGTAAAGAAAAATTAGAACAATTTATGTTCGCGACCGGTGATTTGGCACAAGACATAGGTTCAATTCTTATAGGAGAGGAAGCCGTTGAAGTAGGATTAATCCAGGCTGTTGGAGGAGTGAGGGACGCGTTCAACGAACTAAATAGTTTAATTGAACAAAGTAAAGCAGAATAAAATTTATTACAAAAGCGGTAAAACCGCTTTTTGTTTTTACACAAAAAATATTAATTGATTAAGACTCAGTTAACATCAAGTATTTAAGACTTAAACATTAGTGTCTAAAGGCTTATAAAGTTGGATAAAATGCTGACAGGTCTCTCTGAAAAGCTTTCAATAATCAATACTTTTATAAAGGAGGGTTGAAGGTTAAACTGTCCTAAATTGAGAGATGATGTAATGAATGATTTTTTAGAACAAGCAAATGTATACATTTTGTATACGTTTTCTTAAGTACTTTAAAAAAGGAAAACGTTTTCTTTTGTGGAACTTATACTCATGTAACTAAATTTAATGTTTGGGGGATTGTTCTGTGGCGATCACAAAAAAACGCCGCCATAGGAATATGCTGTTAAACACAAGAGCAAAAAAATTAAAAAAGACAATACGCAATGAAGTCATCGGAGTTTTTGTTGTTGGATTAGCTTGCTTAGGATTTGTCGCGCTATACTCCGAAAGAAGCGGCGTAGTCGGTGGAGAAATTAATCGGCTTTTAACAGTTTTGGCTGGGAGTGGCCGAGTTGGAATTCCCATTTTGGTAGGAGCATGGGGTTTTGTCTTTATGAACCAGCGTATTCCTCGTTTAGGTGCCAAGGCTGTTGGGGCAATCCTCTTATGGCTTGTAATACTGGGGCTATTTCATCTCCAATTGTTTGGCGTGGAAACCTTTTCCAAGTCCGATATTTTAAAAGAAGGAAAGCTGGGACATGGGGGCGGTATTATCGGTGCGGTAGTTACGTCCCTGCTAATAACAATGCTCGGCATAACCGGAAGTTACGTAGTATTGATTATGGGTTCTATTATGGGGGCCCTGATGTTAATAAATCGTTCTTTGATCCACGGCGTACGTGAAGTTGGTTTAGCAGGAAAGGAATTCGGGCTATGGATAATAAACCAAATGCGCGAATTTATTGACGTAATAAATAATTTTGAAGTCAAGAAATCCGGTAACAAGGACTATGTTTCGCAGATTGATCAAAAAGCAGAGCAAAAAACACCTAAGAAAAAGAATGCTTCGCCAAAGGGTTTTACACTTGCTCTTGATTCGGATATTGTTGATCGACCACTTGTCATTAAAACTCTTGAAGATCAAAATGCTCCTTCTATTGAAACTATAGAAACTAACGTACCGAAGGAACAGAACGGGTTTGAAAAAATGTTCGGAGGAGCGCGTTCAAATAGGATTATTTCACCTGGAAAAGTAACAAGTACACCGATTTCTCGTCAGACCCATGAAGATGGGAACTTTCAACTTCCTCAAGCTTCGTTATTAAATAAAGCTTTAAAAATTAAAAATCCCAGACTTAATAAGGATTTAGCCGATAATGTTAAAATCCTGGAAGAAACGCTCGGTAGCTTTGGGGTAAAGATTAAAGTGACACAGGTTACTCAAGGGCCTACCATTACACGATATGAAGCACAACCTGCTCCAGGAGTAAAGGTAAGTAAAATAACAAATCTTGCTGATGATATTGCCCTAAGCTTAGCTTCTGCTGATGTACGGATTGAAGCACCAATTCCCGGGAAATCAGTCGTTGGTATTGAAGTGCCTAATAAAGAAATCGCTATGGTCCATTTTCGAGAAGTTCTGGAAACGTCAGAATATCAAGGTACTACGAGTAAGTTAGCGTTGTGTTTGGGAAAAGATATAACGGGGAATCCGGTAATCGCAGATTTAACGAAAATGCCCCATCTTTTGATTGCGGGAGCGACAGGTTCTGGAAAATCAGTATGTATTAATACTCTGATTCATAGTATTCTCTTTAAGGCTCGCCCGGATGAAGTAAAGTTTTTATTGGTTGATCCAAAAAGAGTTGAATTGGCTAATTATAATGGAATCCCTCATTTGATAGCACCGGTTGTGACAGATCCCCAAAAAGCAGCAGGGGCTTTAAAGTGGATTGTCACTGAAATGGAGACTCGTTATGAATTGTTTGCAGCAGCCGGAGTGAGAGATATTGTTCGTTACAACTTTCTGCGTATTCAGGATAAAAATGAGGAGCATCCACCGTTACCGTATGTCGTGGTGATCATTGATGAGTTAGCTGACTTAATGATGGTTGCCCCTGGTGATGTAGAAGATGCTATATGCCGTTTGGCTCAAATGGCTCGTGCAGCAGGGATTCACCTAATTGTTGCGACTCAGCGTCCTTCAGTAGACGTAATCACCGGTTTAATTAAAGCAAATATACCTTCCCGAATTGCCTTTGGAGTTTCCTCTCAAACGGATTCAAGGACCATTTTGGATATGAACGGGGCAGAAAAACTGTTGGGTCGGGGAGATATGCTTTATTATCCCATGGGTGCTAGTAAGCCGCTGCGTGTACAGGGATGTTATTTAGGCGATAAAGAAGTGGAAAATGTAGTTACATTCCTACAAAATCAAGCTAAGCCCGAGTACCAGGAAATCCCCAATATGGATATTAAGGATACTAAAGTAGAAAATATGGAAGATGAGCTTTTTTATCAGGCCGCCCAACTATTTATAGAAGGTGGAACCGCTTCGGTCTCGCTTTTGCAACGCCGCTTACGCATTGGTTATACGCGGGCAGCACGCTTAATGGATTTACTCGAGGAAAAAGGAGTTGTAGGGGGATACGAAGGTTCTAAACCGCGGGAGGTTCTAATGACAAGAGGACAGTTCGAATTAAAATTTGGCCAATGGGGAGATGAACTTGTACATTAGTTGCATATTCTTTCTATAGCATTTATGATTATATGAAGAATGCAGAACATTGAGAGGGAATTTTGCATGATTAAGGAAATCAATGTACAAGAACTCAAAACCCTCAATCACCCAATACTTATCGATGTGCGTTCTGAGAAGGAATTTGCTGAAGCAACGCTTCCGGGTGCTATAAATCTTCCTCTGTTTAATAACGAGGAACGTGTTCAGGTAGGAAAAACATATACACTAGCTACTCCTAGAATGGCTCGGGAACTGGGTTTAAAGATAGTGAGTAAAAAACTTCCGAACTTAGTCAAAAAGTTGGAGGAATTCTCGAAAAATGGCCCTTTAGTATTATTTTGCTGGAGAGGTGGAATGCGAAGTAAGGCTCTGGCGACGGTAGTTGACTTAATGGACATACCAATATACCGTTTACAGGGGGGTTATAAAGCTTATCGCAATCAAATCCTTGAGTATTTTCAATCTGAGCTTCCCTATCAAGTAGTAGTACTTTGTGGGAACACAGGGGTTGGGAAAACTGAACTTTTGAGACTGTTGCGGGTAGACGGATATCCTGCCATTGACCTTGAGAAGCTTGCTAATAATAGGGGGTCAGTCTTTGGTGCTTTGGGTTTAGGAAATCCTCCATCTCAAAAAAAGTTTGAAGGATTATTATATGAGGAACTTGTATCTCTAAGCAAAAACTCCTATATTATTGTAGAATGTGAGAGTAAAAGAATTGGTAAAATATTCCTTCCAAATAATTTTTATGCAGCAATGCAGAAGGGAATACAAATTCTCCAATACGATTCTTTGGAAAATCGGGTTCAACGTTTGTTAAAAGAGTATACATCAGTATCCACTGCTCTTCAAGAGATAGAAATTGCTTTGGAGAGACTGATTAATACTATTGGCCATGTCAAAGTATCAGAATTACGCACCTTGTTAAAAACAGGCTGTTTACACGCCCTTACAAAACGATTACTTGTTGAATATTATGACAAACTATATGCTTATCCAAATGAACCAAGCTCAGATTATGTGTTTTATTTGAATTATCAAGAGCCAAAGAAGGCCTTAAAGGAGTTGGAAGGCTATCTTGATGAAAGATTTTAGATGTAGTTCCATGAGTTCCGTAACATCTGTTTGAGATGATGGTGAGAAAAGGGGGTCTTTCAATGGCAGGAGAAGGACAAATGCTCCAGGCTGCAAGGGAACAAAAACAATGGAGTTACGAATATACTGAGGAAGTTACAAAAATTCGTATTCGTTATATTAAGGCACTTGAAGAGGAAAAATATGAAATACTTCCTGGAATAACTTATACCAAGGGGTATTTACGAACATATGCAAAACATTTGGGATTAAACCCGGATGAGATTATTGCACTTTATAACTCTTCGGCGACAGCTGAGTCTATTCCCGTTGATGAATCACTTGATAATGTGGTTAAAACTCGTCCTCCGTGGCTTGTGCCGGCAATTTTAGGGGGTTTAGCAGTTCTGGCTGTAGTGTTGGTTATCGCCATCGCCAGTTTGTCAGGGGAAAAAGCTGAAACTACATACTCTCCGCCGGCTTTGCCGACTGTGCCGGAAACAGAGGCGGTTACGCAAACGCCGAGTCCCCCGGTAGTTACTGACCCAGAACCTGAAGAAGCTATAGAACCTACAGAGGAGGGCTTAACCGCCCAGTTAGTATTTACTCGTGATTGTTGGATGGAGATCAGAATTGACGGGCAGCCTTCTTTTCAGGAACTGTTCCGTGCCGGTACAACGAAAGAACTTAAAGCAATAAACAAAATTGAATTTGTTCGAATAGGAAACGCAGCAGGTCTTTCAGTCACATTAAACGGCAAAAAGCTGCCAAGTTTTCAGGACGGAAATAAAGTAGTAATAAATAATGTTGTTCTGACTAAAGATACTTTAAAGGCACAATAATTTATTTAAGGAGCATTTATTTTGGCTAAAGATTCTTCATTTGATATTGTTTCCAAGGTTGATATGCCGAAATTGAACTACAGTTTGTTAATTATCGATAAGGAGGGGTTGGCCCTCTTTTGTTTTTTGTAACATTAAAGAAAGTGAAAATGCGTTTAACCATTTGCGTTGAGTTAAGCGGAAAGGTGAAAATATATGTGTATACGTAGTTTTTTACCCATAAATCGATTTGATATGGATGCACGTGGCTGGAAGGAACTTGATTTTCTATTAATTACCGGGGACGCTTATGTAGATCATCCGAGTTTTGGAATTGCGATTATTGCTCGTGTTTTAGAAAAAAATAATTTTCGGATAGGAATTTTGGCACAGCCCGATTGGAAGGACCCTCAGGCTTTTCGAGTTATGGGGAAACCCTGCTTGGCATGTTTGATATCTGGTGGGAATCTCGATTCAATGGTTAATCACTACACGGCAGCTAAAAAGAAACGGCATAAGGATGCCTATTCTCCCGGAGGGATGTCTGGGTTTCGTCCAGACCGTACAACCATAGTTTATTCGAACCGTGTACGGGAAGTACTACCTGGTGTTCCAATAATCATTGGGGGAATAGAGGCCTCTTTAAGGCGTTTTGCGCATTATGATTATTGGAGTAATAATGTTCGGCGCTCTATTCTAATCGATAGTCAAGCTGACCTGCTTGTCTTCGGCATGGGAGAAAGGGCGATTGTGGAAGTCGCTGAACGTCTCAATAGCGGTGAGTCGATTGCTCAGATAAAGGATGTGAGGGGAACAATGGTGCCCATGACTGGGCACGATGTGCCTCAAGGTACTCTTATTCTGCCAAGTTTCGATGACGTTCTTTCTGATAAGAAAAAGTATGCAGAGGCATTCTGGATGCAATATAACCAGCAGGACCCTATTCGTGGAAAACCTATGGTTCAATCTCAGGGGCGTAAAGGTGTGCTGCAAAATAAGCCCTCGCTTCCCTTGTCACAAGCGGAAATGGATGAAGTTTATAACTTGCCTTTTATGGGAACGTATCATCCTTCTTATGAAAGCCAAGGGGGAATTCCTGCTATTGAAGAAGTTCAATTTAGCCTTACTAGTGTAAGAGGATGCTATGGAGCATGCTCTTTTTGCGCATTAACATTTCATCAGGGGCGGATCGTCCAAAGTCGAAGTGCTGAATCGATTCTTCGGGAAGCGAAGCAGATGACCTTGAATGACCACTTTAAAGGATACATTCACGATGTGGGGGGTCCAACAGCCAACTTTAGAAAACCGGCCTGCAAAGAGCAATTAGTCAGGGGTGCTTGTTCACATAAACAGTGTCTTTTTCCCGAGCCGTGCAAGAAACTTGAAATTGATCATCAGGAATTTTTGGCTCTTTTGCGCCGCTTGCGAAGCTTACCTAAGGTAAAAAAGGTGTTCGTCCGTTCCGGTATTCGTTACGATGCGGTATTAGCAGATCGGAATTCCAAATTTTTAAATGAGCTTTGTAAACACCACGTCAGCGGCCAATTGAAAGTTGCTCCCGAGCATGTAAACGAGGGGGTTCTTCATCTAATGGGCAAACCTGGGAAAGCAGTGTACGAAAAATTTGTAAAGCGGTTCCGTAAGGCTAATGAAGAACTAGGGAAAAAACAATATCTCGTGCCTTATTTGATGTCTTCTCACCCGGGAAGTACCTTGAAAGAGGCCATCGAATTAGCTGAGTATGTTCGAGATATGGGTGTTAATCCGGAACAAGTTCAGGATTTTATCCCGACGCCGGGAACACTCTCTACTTGTATGTTTTACACTGGTTTAGATCCCCGTACTATGAAGCCGGTTTATGTTCCGCGCAGCATGCATGAAAAGGCGATGCAGAGGGCATTAATTCAGTATCGTAATCCAAAAAATTATGCGTTAGTGGAAGAAGCTTTACGTTTAGCACATCGTGAGGATCTAATCGGGTATGGGCCTAAGTGTCTTATTCGGCCATTCCGAGCGGATTCGTTGAAAAAGGCCAGGTCAAGAAGGTCGGGCAAAGAACGAGTGAGAAGTTCAGGCGTTAAGGGCAAGAGCGTAAGGAGCAAGGCACTACGTGTCAAAAATAGAAAAGGTAAGTAGTAAATCCGTCACAAGAATAATGGAAAATCAATGACTAATTGAAGAGGTGGATAATTGGTCAGCAATTTATGTTGAAAATCCATAAAACAGCAATAATAATAATTAGAATGCTATTCTATAAAATATCACAATATACTATGTAAATCATATC
>JBMNTM010000071.1:0-8010 GCA_050945735.1 Desulfosporosinus sp. | reverse complement strand
ATTAACAGATTTGAGTATCAGTAAATTTGTAAAAACACTCAAACCAATTCAAACCGGAATAATTTCTATAAAGGGTGCTCAATACACAGTAAAACCAAAAATTCCGAAGCATATTCAAAAAATTCTAAAGTCTTTAGAATAAAATGTGGTCACTAATTCGGTCAAGTCGGGTTCTATAACTGCATTGGCGCTATCGACTTACCAAGCTAAACGAAAAAGTCGGCATAGCCGAATATCAACGACTATGCCGACTTTTTTAGGAATTATTAATCCCTATCTGACCGCTCCAAAAAAGAGCGCTATTTTTACAAATTAGCCATTAAGCAAAATAATTTGCTTTAACCAATCTCTAGTTGAGCTTATAAATTACTTTCTTCAGATTTGAAAAGCCAACTATCGCATGTACGCCGATCTGTCTAAGCAACTGACTCGCTTCCGCAATGTCCCTGCCGACTACGTTTGCGCTGTGCGCATCTGACCCTAAAGTAAACTCGATCCCCCGTCGCCTTATTTCCTCGATCAGGCGTCTCCCGGGGTAGAATTCCCCCACCGGTTTATATCTTCCATTCGTGTTTACTTCCAGAACTAAGCCATGCTCTTTCACGGCTGTTAAAGCTCCATCAGCAAGTTGTAAAATGTCCTTTTTTGGTCTCACTCCAAATAATTTAATCAGATCAAAATGCCCGATTGTCGTAAAAAGTTTGCTTTTAGCAGCTAAAGTTACTACTTCAAAATAACGTGCATAAAATTCATCCGCATCTTTCCGATGATGCATGGGTTCCTCTTCTGGAAAATCAAAGAACCAGCCGTCAAACTCGTGTACTGACCCGATCACAAAATCAAACGGATACTGTTTGAGCAAATGTTTGATTCTTCCTTCCTCATGGGGACGGTATTCGGCTTCCAACCCGATACGCACGGCTAAACCAGGATAATCTTCCGCCACTTCCCGTATCAAAGGAAAGTTCATTTGCTCCCAGTAATAGTCATGATCGGCAAAGCCAATTTCTTTTAAGCCCCGGCGGGACGCTTCATCCAAAAACGCCCGAATATTTTCATAATTTGCCTCCCGGTCGTTGTGCCCGAGAAGATGAACATGCATATCTAACATCTCTGCATCCCCACAACCTTTATAAATTTTGTACGCCGGTCTCGATAATCAGATAAGGAAAATTATCCAAATCAGACTGTGCGGTTTTGGTCATCGGTGCTGCCAAATCTGTAAAAAAATTGCCTGTTAATTTTACATCGGTCCTACCGACAATTTCACCGTTTAGGATACGTAAACTGTGCGGTGCACTGAGAGAATACGACCCGGAAACTACATCCTGAGTATGTAATCCAAGCACCGTTAAAACAAGCACACCGTCCTCCACACCCCGTAAAGCTTGTACCCAAGGAATCTCTGCCTGATGTTTAAGGTATAACCCGGCTGTTCCTTGCGGAATGGCCGTCGGTTTTGCACCCCAGCGCACTGCGTCTTTAACCCGGAGAAAAGGGGTCTGCAGTTTTCCGTTACGAACCAATACCGTACGCTCTGCGGGCACCCCCTCAGCCGTAACCAGATACGACCCCAACTCCAGAGGGCAGAGCGTATCAATCACTAAGGAAAAATGCGGGTGGAACACAAGTTTATTCTTTTGAAAGCTTTCCTTGGGAAATGCACTCTGTCCTTCGATCACTCTGTCTCCTGAAAAATTAGGCAGTATATACTGCCCGCACATATTCTCCGTCATCGATGGGGCTAGAATCACTTGCGTCTGCGGTCCAACCGGCGGGGCAACGGCATGCATCGTCTCATATAGATTCAGTGTCCGCGTCCATAATCTTTCTTGCTCCTCCGGTCGAAATAGCCGACGCTTGGCAAATCCGCCCCCGATCACGCTGTCGAAAGAGAACCACGCTAAAAATTGAGATTGTCGATATGTAATAGAAAGACCGCTTGAAGTCCGCACATGCCGGTATCCCCAACCCGTTTGGATACCTCCCTGCATCTTGGCTGCAGAAGGTTTATCCGTAAGCCACTGCCCGACTTGATCAAATAGCATCTGATCATCTCCGGCAATTATCTTTTGGATAGCTTGATCATCAACGGTTACAAGCGGCAGTGGTTCCGGAGAAGGGATATGCGCCGCATCCGGATCATCATAGGAAGCCTGTCGCCAGTGCTCTAATTCTTGCTGCCAATACTCCCGATCATCATGGGACACCAACTGAACCATGGCCTGGCTACACTTACCATCTGCCCAAACCAAGAAAACCTCTCCGTTTTCGCCCTCACGATAACTGGGTGGCGTATAAACACTGCCGGGAGAATTATCTTTAATACCTAAAGAAACTGCTTCCGATTCATGGACTGAAATGCGCCAATCCGCCAGGCGCAGTTCTTCTTTCTTTGGAGCATGCTGCGCTTGATAGAATAGCTCTTCTAATTGTGCAACCAGTTTCATGCCTGTTTCCCTCCCAAACTCACTTGTTGATCGGCATCCATGAGCAGATAACGATGGCTGCCACCGCTCGAGGCAACGGATTGCCCGCCCTTTCCGCAGGTTCCGATAGCATCATAACACCCTTCACCGAGCCCGCCGCGAATTGCTTCCAAGGCAGAAATAATTTTTCCGCTAAAAATTGATGGTTGATAAATTGGCAGTGCCGGATCAGAGATATCTATTATCCCGTCACATTGAAAGACAAAATCTCCTGTTTTCGGATTGACCTGACCCCCACGATACCCCAATAAAAGCAGGTTTTTCTCCCCCTCAATCAGCTCGCCATGTTGAAGGAGGGTGTCGCGCACAGCTTTAACTTCATCCATCAAATGAACCGCCGGAATTAAAGGAAGCATGCGGTCAACTAACAAGCGAATATTACTCATGCGGGGCAATGGAATATGTCTATAGCTCTCTGCCCTGCCAGCCCCGGTGACCAGCATTCCCGCCTCTTCAGCAGAGAAAATATCCCCCAGCCCAGCTTCCAATACGCCATCGCGTACAATGGTTACAGTTTGTCTTACAAGCCCATTAGCTGAATAAGGTTGATAAGCCCAATCCCCAAGCAGCGGACCATCGAGAATATTGACGCCAGGCCTGGCAACCCGGAGGCCCTTACGGAATTTACCGGCTTCACTCAGTACAGATTCATTCATATGATCAGATTCTACCGCATGCCCAAAGGCCTCGTGGGCCAACCCCTTTGCCAGACCATAATCGATAATCAGGGGATAATGGCCACTCTGCAGCTGGCCCGCACCACATACCGCTCTGGCAAATCCAGCCCGATCCACTGCTTTTCTTTCCAGCACATGATCTGCTGATTCTTCAATCAGCAAGCGCGCATCCATCCCACTGCGGTGAAGCAGAGTACTCTGCGCCTTGCCGCGCTCCCGCACTGTTCCTTGATGCATCAGCACAGCTCTTGGGATCACAAAAGAAACGTTGGTCCCATCCGAACGTCCGATACACCAGACATCTTCTACCTGACGATAACTTGTTTGCCACACTCCTTCTGGATAGGCCTCTAGCAAACGGGAGTGCAAAGTCATCACTATTTTTTCCAGTTCTGCCAAAGGAATTTCTTCGAAGAGCATTGTTGAAGGATTCTTCTCCTCAGCTTGAAGCTGAGACGCCTCCCAAATTTTGCGATTTAATTTTGTCCCGATAGCTTCATTTCTGTGTGCTAACTGAATAGCCTTTTGAATCAGTTTACGACCGGACTCTAACGTTAAAAGGTCTGAAGTGGCAAAGCCGGTAGCTCCATTCTTAGTAAACGCCTGAATTCCAAGACCACTAACCATACCTGTTGATACTCCTTCAAACCGTCCGTTACTTAAGCGCATGCCCCATTCCCGGCGATGCTGTGCCCGGACAATCAGATACCCGTCAAAACCCCACGTTTCCGCCAACACAGAGTTTACTAACTCTTTAAGCTCCTTTTGTTCCACCATTATCCTCCTAAGTATTTCCTTTCAATCCAATAGTAGTAGTATTATACCACGAAAAAAAGCCTAACACAGGCTTGAACAATGTATCTGAGAGAGCACCGCACATGGCTATTAGAGTGTCCTTGCAGCCAGATAACCAAAAGCATATCCCCGGGGCTGTATAATTATTAAAGCCGCGGGATATACTTTTATCAGTATTACATTTTTCTTTTATCCCCACTCCTCTCTTTTCTTCACTTGCGACGAATACTTCGGCGCAAGTCTTTTTTTCTATACCAGTCGTTTGACCATCAGCTTTCGTTCTTCGGCAAATCCGAACTGTTCATAAAGATGGAGTGCGCCTACATTATGACTGCTTACCGCAAGGCCTAGGTATGGAATTCCCTGTTTGCCACTGTGATTTTCAGCTGCTTTCAATAATTCCCTTCCCACACCTTTACCTCTCCACTCTGGTAATACTGCTAAATCCATGATCCACCCCTGCGAAACACCTGTCAACTCTTCCGTTGCGGAAGGCTGTAAAACCAAATAACCAATCGCTTTGGCTTTTTTCTTTTCTCCAACGGTTTCCCTTTCTTCAACTGGCACCTCTGCTATAAATACGATAGATCCTGACTGCTGGATCCAAGTCCAAAAACCTTTGAGAATATTTTCTCTGTATTTTATTGTTTCCGCCATTGACTGTTTACGCCATGGGGAAATGCTGGAAGAAATAACAAGTTTGCCAAGGGCATACATAAAAGGCCAATCACGAACATCCCCCAAACGAACTCGCATTATTATCACCTCTAGGGTAATCTATGCGACGGTCATCAAGGTGCCACATAAACAGTCTCTTACGAATAATTTCTCAAAGGGGTTCTTGACGTTTTTCTTGCCCGATATACTTAAAAGGGAACTATTCCTGTCCCCAGTTCTCCATCGGTGCTTAAACTCTACTCACTCAGCCCAAGAGGTTGTGCGTTGGACCTTAGCGACAAGCGAATAGTGATGGAATGTGTGCGACTGGGCTAAGAACTGCTCCCCTACTATATCCCGAAAGGAGCTGAACCCACTGCATCTACTCACCCTCATCCTGAGCCTCTGCCTGGGCCTAGGCCTCCTCCTTTGGGGGATGCGTGTTTTGCGTCAGGGGCTTCAGTCTTTTGCAGGGCTTCGCCTCCACCAAATGCTGCATTGGATGACCGCAACTCCCTTACGGGGCTTTTGGAGTGGGACAATTTCAACTGCCCTACTCCAATCAAGCACTGCTTTGACAGTGATGACCGTGTCTTTCGTCGATGCGGAGCTACTTCACTTTGGTAATGCCCTTGCTCTGATTTTAGGCAGTAATATTGGCAGCACGCTAACCACGCAACTGCTCGCTTTTCCCCTAGAACACCTAACACCCCATATCATGATCCTGGGCGCACTGGGTTACCTGGTTATTCCCAATCGAGGACGATTTTTTTCTCTGTCCATCTTCGGTCTCGGCGTTCTCTTTTTTTCGTTGAGCCTCCTTAAAGCCGGTATGGCTCCGCTTGCCGACCTGCCCATAATGCAAAATTTTCTCCGGCAACTAGGGGATAACCATCTCCAAGGAGTACTTGCCGGAACCGTGCTTTCTGCCCTGCTTCATTCCTCCAGCGCTACTACCGGTATTGTCATGATCCTCACAGAGCAAGGATGGTTAACTCTCCCTACCGCACTGGCCTTCATTTTTGGTGCGAACATTGGTACCTGTTTTACCGCCGTTTTGGCAGCTTTAGGCTCCTCGCGGGCTGCCCAACGGGTAGCATTGTTCCATGTTTTACTTAACGTATTCGGCGTCCTGATCTTCTTACCATTCGTTGGACCAATGGCCAATGGGCTCACCCTGATGGGAGGGAGTCTTTCCAGGCAGGTTGCCAACGCACATACCTTCTTTAATATTCTTTCTTCCGTGTTGGCCTTCCCTTTATTACCTTGGGCAGCGCAGTCGCTCAAGAAAATCCTCCCTTAAGTACCTGGCTCACCGCTATCGCACGCTTACTGTAGTAACTAGGAAACACATCGGGCCTCTTTTATTTTAGGTTAATAATCCGCCCGTAACTTATCAACTTGAACCCGGCCGTTCTCCAGATATACCTCTAATTTCCGGCAAGCTTCATCAATCGAAACAACTTTCTTTCCCACGGCGATGATAGTATTGGGATAACAATAATCCACGAAAATACGGCCCTCCGGGCGAATTTGGACAAAGGTGGAACCAATACCTTTACCACCAAGTTCACGAATACGCACGATCCCGCCAGAAATAACTTTCCCTCCCCGGCAGACATTCTCAATCGTAACGTCTCCCTCTGCCCGAATATAAGCATTATAGACCCCTTTAATACATTCCATCGAACCGCTACATTCAACGGTTGCACCTTGAACGTAACCTACTCTAAAGTTGAGTTTATCCGGAATTTCCAGTGCTATATTTTCAACAAATTTGCTCAATTCTTGATTTACCCACAGCAAAGAAGGTAAAGCTTGGGGTTCTAATGGTCCGAGGCCAACTAAATAGTGTTCGGCAATTTGAATAGATGCAATTAAATTTTCGGTAACCAATTCATCGTTATTGTGCTCCAGAACAAAATTTTTCACCCGTTTTGATAATTTAGGAAGTTCGGAAAATTGTTTTTCGATGACAATTTTCAGACAATGTTCCGGTTTATGATTAGTTGTACCGGAAACCTTCAGCATGTTAGCCGTACTACGTAAACATAAGTTAAGTTGATTACTCAATTCGCTTACATCCCGCAGGAGTTTAGAACGCACGACAAATTTTTCGCCAATAATTACTTTTCCACCTAAAAGATTTTGATAAATAGTAGTCTCTTTTTCGGCCCTGATTTCCGCATGAGAAACCGAACCCCCAACCTCCAATTTTCCCCCAGCAATAACGCGGAGCCCGTCTTTAACGTCACCGCTGATGAAAACGTCTCCCGGAAACTCAATACTGCCGGTTTCTAGATTGACATCATCATTATGAAGATAGATATCCTCAACCATATAGGTCTTCTCATCAATACGTACCGGTTTGCCCGCACAGGAAGCCAAGACTTTTAGTCCATCATCGGATAGATGCACATTCTTCTTTAAACGAAATTCGAAGTCCTTAACAGGAGTAACCGGGATTACACTTCCAAACACATCTTTTCCTGGAACCCCAGGCTTACCGGGGATTTTAACCGCCAGGACAGCTCCTTCGTGTACTATTAGGACTTTGGATGCAAAAAAGTCAACGGTATTTTCCTCTGTTTCCGTAAAGCTCTGCTTTGTGCCTACATAGTCTATTATTTTTGGATTTTCGGGAGGTACCGGAGGTGTAGCAACAGCGATAACGACCTCACCAACGCCTCGAACAGCCATAATCTCCGACCAAATCTCCGGGCGACGACCATGGACTATCTTTAATTGCTCAAGGTCTGCATTTAGCCGGCGCTCATCCCACATCTCTCCCATAGGAGGCAGGCTTTCCCAGGTGACAACCTTGGCCAAATCAATCTCTTCTGTAACAGGCAATTCTGACGAAAGAACATAGCGCCCTGGTAGTTCGTGCCGGACGATGGCCACTACCGACAATCCAGAAAAACGAACCTGCAGTTCCCAAGTTAATAACCCTTTCTGGACATCGGGATAGTACTCCACTTGATCCTCAGAACTTATTGGAAAAGGCTTGTCTTGCAACTTACCATTCAACCATACTTCTCCGGCCATTCTAAAAGGACAAAACTTTTTAACCCCTTTTCCAAGGACAATAATGTACTTGGTTCCGTCCCAGATCGCCTGACTTGGGGTTAATAACACGCCAATCGCCCCACTTTGTTTAGATTATCAGAATTAATATTATTAATAACTCAACTTTCGCACCGTTAATATTAGCTCAAATGCACTCTAGAGTTGAGTTTAGAACAAAATAAATTTGATCCTTGATAGAAAAACACCTTTCAAAATTGGTAAAATGGAAGTGACTAAACAACCATAATTCCAAAACAGAAAGGTGCGTACTTCTATGTTACAACACAACTCTCTGCCTGAACAACATCAAAATCAATTTTCTT
>JBMNTM010000070.1:0-8047 GCA_050945735.1 Desulfosporosinus sp. | reverse complement strand
ACGCGGGTTTCGGTTCCTGAAGGACAAGTCGTTCCGGGTCGCAGAGGTCTTTTTGAAGAAGCCATCCCGGATCCAGGCGCTGGCGATGGTGATGGTGCTCTGCCTGTTCATCTATGCGCTCACGGAGCTCCGGTTGCGGCGGGAACTGGAGCGAACCGGCGAGACGGTGACCAGCCAGACGAAGAAACAGACGCAACGGCCTACGATGAAGTGGGTGTTCTTCTGGTTCCGGAGGGTGCGGGAGTTCGTGGTGGTCGAGGAGGAAAGGAGGGTGAAACGGGTGGCGAACCTGAATGAGGAGTTGCAAAAGATTCTGCGATTGCTAGGGAGGGAGTACGAAAAATACTATTCATGACGGAGGACGTGCGGAATGTGGGAGTGCGACAAGAAGCTGTATCGGGGATTGCGGGCCAATCCGCCGTCCTATCCGTTTGGGATGTACCTACCGCGGCATGCGCCTCTGGTAACGGAGGGGTGTGAAGCCCGTGGGACAACGTGGAGAAGAGCAGAACCCTGATCTGCTCCATCTGCCAGGTAAATGCTGCCAGGGAGAAGTAAACGCTGAACCACTGAAAGGATCGTAATCCGCGACAAGTGAAACCAGGGTGACACTACACTTGAGCCAAAATCGGCAACGGAATCGGGCCATCACAGTTTCCTACACTGGGTGGCAAACGGACAGAGAGATTCCCGGTCTAAAGGTGGCTCCTACAGCATCAATCAATCAGTATCTCCGATATGGAACTTGGCAACCCGTATACACCCCTCGAACGAGGTATGGCGGTCGTGAGGCCAACAAACGGTGTAGACGGAACAGGATGTCCCAAGAAGCGAATGCCTGCCTGTAATGGGCAGGATAGAGGTCTTTGCCTCGGCCTGAAAGGGCGCCCACATGGGACAGGTGTTTCACAGCAAAGAAGGGAGGTATACCCGTGCAAGTATGTCATTCAACGACGCCGAACGGCGAGAAGCATACTGACAAGGAACTCGCCCGGCAATGGAACTCCATTGACTAGGGTAAAGTGAGTTCGGACGTTAACAGGCTACAGACCCGGATTGCAAAGGCAACGCAAAAAGGACAATGGAATCTGGTAAAGCGACTCAGTTACCTGCTAACGCATTCGCATTCGGCCAAACTACTCGCGGTGCGAATCGTCACGCGGAACAAAGGGCGAAGAACCCCGGGTGTCGATGGGGAACGCTGGACATCGGCATCGGACAAAATGCGGGCAGGCTTGAGCCTCACCGACCGTCAGTACCGCGCACAACCACTCCGTCGCATCTACATCCCGAAACCAGGTAAGACGACGAAGCGCCCGATCTCCATCCCAACCATGTATGATCGCGCGATGCAGGCCCTCTACGCTCTGGCGCTCCAACCAACGGCAGAGACAACAGCGGATACCCGGTCATTTGGATTCCGGCTCTATCGGTGCACGCAGGATGCATCACGATATGCATACATGTGTCTCCGAGGAAAGCGTTCAAATCCCTGGATTCTGGAAGGAGATATCAAAGGGTGCTTCGACAACATCGCTCACGAATGGCTGCGGGAACATGTCCCGACGGATCGGTCGATACTCAACCAATTCCTGGGGGCAGGGTACATCTATGAAGAGGTGCTCTACCCGACGGATAGAGGTACGCCTCAGGGCGGAATAATTTCACCAATCCTCGCCAATATGACGTTGGATGGGATGGAAAGGATTCTCGCCAGGCGATTCCCGAAGGGGAACGTTTACTTCATCAGGTACGCTGATGACTTCCTGGTCACAACTCCTACGAAGGAGAGAGCGGAGGAAGCTCGGGAGACTATCCGGGAATTCCTCGCTGAAAGAGGCCTTGAACTCTCTGAGGAGAAGACGGTGATCACCCACATCGATGACGGGTTCGATTTTCTGGGATACAACTTCCGGAAATACAACGGAAGGCTCCTGATAAAGCCGTCTCAGAAATCAATCAAAATTATCACTGAAAAGATCAAGGGAATCGCCAAAAAGGCGCAAGCTTGGACGCAAGATTGCCTGATCAAAGCCTTGAACCCAGTAATCCGGGGTTGGACTAACTACCATCGCCACAACGCGGCCTCAGATACGTTTGGGAAACTGGATGCCTACTTATGGACAGTTACTTGGGGTTGGGGCAGACGCCGGCACCCTAACAAAGGGCGTAAGTGGGTAACCCAGAGATATTGGCATTCGGAAGGGAACAGAAACTGGGTATTCCAGACAGAAGAGAATACCCTTCTCCTGTTCTCAGACGCAGGCTGCCGGGGACATACAATCCCCAGATTAGACGCAAACCCCTATCTCGACAGAAAGTACTTCATCGACAGAAGGGAACGCACGTTGAGGAAGACGCCCAGGGTACAGACTAGACTCACGTTCTTTGCATTGCCGCCCGAGAAACGGGTAGTGGAATGCGCGAGCCGTATGCGCTGAAAAGCGCACGTACGGTTCCTGGAAGGGGGGAGGGTGGTAACACCCTCTCCCTATTCGACGAGGGAGCAGAAGGGTAATTGTCCATCACCCGCGCGCAACACCCCGTGTCAGGGGTGGCGATCACCTGTCAACGCAACAGAACCAGCGCTTATCAAAGGTGTCTTTCAGATTAGGAAAGTTGTATGGAGTTTCTCAGGCACACCACAGAAACCTAAGAATTACCCACAAGGTTGGTGTACACGCCAATTACATCCAGAAAATGCCACAAGACACTACTGATACGACCAATACAACTTCTAACTCATTCTGGCCTAAGTACCTTGGACAGGTCCTCTAGCGCTGCCGGCCCATGTTCAGCCAATACACTCCCTATAATCTTACCTATTGCATGCCCGAGAATTTTCGAGACTCTTTGACTCTCGCGTTCATAGAATGGGATGAGGGCTGGCAGCAATGATGCATCACCAATCTGTCCCAGGAGGCGTGCAGCAAAAATTTTCTGCCGATCTGAACCACATTCAAGGATGGTCAAGAGGGGCTCAAACGCTTTACTCTTCGTATACTTGATGGTTCGTTCCGCCCATCGAACCCTCTCCCTGTCATCTGACGCTATCAGCTCCAGAAGTGAGGGTATATCGATGCAGATCTCATCTTGGCCAGCCGTTCCCTTGCAACATATCGGATAGTAAACGTATCGGATGAAGCCTGCTCTTTGAAATTGTCGGATATCCAATCTCCTTCTGACTTCATCCTCGCCGACCTCCTTAAGTGTATACTGTGTAGTCGTCTCCTCATACTTTGGGTTTGGTGCATTTATGGTATGCTGAAGGTATTCACCAGAATCAGTTTTGTATACGATCTCTGTCACAATCCGGGTGCATTCACCTGAGGAATACTTGAATTCGTGTATCTTTTCGCCGGTGAAGGTTTTTTGCTGCAATTCAGCGGAATAATTTCCCTTCCGGGAGTCCACCGTTCCAATCGGGACGTTGTGCGTTTCCATTGAGCATATTTTGGTCAATGAGATTATAAACATTCCATTTCTCATCAAAGTGATGCTGATGTCGGTCGTTTATTTCTCTGGATCTACAGGCATCTCTGCCGAGCGAATCAACTCCCCCGGCCAAACTCTGGTTTGAGAACATCATGGTTGAATAGGGGTCTACCGAGATCGAGGGGATTTTAAGGATTATAATGCAGCAGAAATGGTAATCGGGAGGTTGAGGGCCGATATTAGATACACAGTTTTATGAACCATTCCGGAAAACAGTAGATCTACTACGCCCAAACGATCAAAGGAAGACATTGACAAGGAACTTGCTGAGTACTTCGAAGAAGGTGAACTGGAACAGATGCTTGTGGAAGCAATCGAGAAGACACTGAGTGAGCGTGAGGCAGGAAAGACGGGCGGCAAGAGAACCAGGCGAAAAACTGCGTAAGGGTATCATTTCCCACCGCCGGCGAAAAATTCCTGCCTATGGCAGGCCAAAAATCTACGTTTATTATATCCGTGACTGTTTTACCAGATGCTTGAATAAGATTGACGACACTCGAACTCTTACTCCGAAGAGTTAGTTCTATCCCAAATAAGGACCTTTCAAAGGTCTAACCCCCCCACCAAATCGAAGAGACTATATCAAATCGCATATATAGTCCCGGATAGAACCATGGAACGGTTGATCAGAACCATCGTGCTCGAGCACAGGAACAAGCGCATCCATCTCACCGAAATCGAGAGCGCCCTCAAAGAGCGCGGGATCAACCTATTCACCGATCAATCAAAGCATCACATATTCATCGAAACGGTCGACAACTTCATCGCACGCGGCATCCTGGAACCCCTGAAAGGCGCACGGCCGCTCCAGCAGTACAGGGGGCTCCCAGATAGATATCACGTCCACCGGGACGTGATCGCCGGGACCAGCGCTCCCCTCTCGCCGGAGCACCGGAACGAACTCGTCTCCCTCTCCCCGCCGATCAGCATCGACTATTATGTGACCCATGGCGACGAGTATCTCAGAGACCGCAACTACATCCTGAGGATCAACGACTTCATCCTTCGGCGCGGGGAGTGCGAGGTCCTGACCGTCAACGAGCGCTCATACGAACTCTTCGGCGACGAGAAAGCGATTGCCATGCCGGATGAGGCTTCGGTCAAAGGCGCCCTCATCCTCAAGAACCTGCGCCTTACCCTCGAGGATATCCGGGCAAAGCAGGTCTTTGAACCCTTCTTCTGGATCGAGAAGGACTTCTCGAACCTGCAGGGAAAGGCGGAGAGAACTGTCCTGATCGTCGAGAACAAGGATACCTTCTGGACGCTGCAGCAGGCGGTGACGGACGGCGTGCTCGCCGGCATTCACCTGGTCATCTACGGGGAGGGAAATGCAATCCAGAAGAAGTTTGAGTACATCGAGACAGTCGGCGGGGTGCCGGATGACCGCTACCGCTACTTCGGCGATATCGATTGGGAGGGAATCTCCATCTATAACCGGCTCCGTGCACGCTACCCGGAGTACGACATCCGGCCAGCTACCGCCCTCTACGCCTTCATCCTGCAGAAGGCCGGACCCGCAGGAGCACGGCCCCTGCGGCGGCCGCAGCGGGCCGGCAGCCTCTCCCCCTTCCTTGACTTCTTTGATGCAAGAACCGGAGACGCGATCCGGCAGATTGTCACAGCAGAACAGTACCTCCCGCAGGAGGTCCTCAACGTCACCGATCTATCGAGGTTTGGAGATGGCGGATTCACTTCGGCGCTTTAAGGAGATCAACGAGCGGATGGAGCATCTCAAATGCTTCTACCCGTTTTTCGAGGCCTATACCTCTCGTCCGATGCAAGGCCTCGGCTATGACGCCCCCTACCTCGCACTGGACGTGCTGACCCTGCTCATCGAGAAAGGGAAACTCCAGGGCCGCGCGCTCAAGCCCGACGAGATCAGGGCACACGTGGAAGAGACGATGCGTGCGCTCTACCCCGGCCGCGAGTTCGACATCCGTGAGGTGACGCGAACCGTGCTCGGGTTCCTCGAAACGAACACCCGCGGCGAGCGCTACTGCTTCCGGTATCAGGACCCGGTCCGGGGACAGCCGGTCAACCACTACGTCCACCTGATCGAGTATGATGTGACTGAAGACGGCTACCGGATCACCGATGAAGGCCTCGAGTTCATGATCAGCATCAAGGAACTCCCGGAGGAATCCCGGATCACGGTCGCCCTCATCGTATTCAAAAAGCAGATCGAGAGCGGCTCTTTTAGAAACGCTCTGGAGACGGTACGGAACCTCAACCTCGAAGTACTCCGTAAGAAAGGAAAGAAGCAGGCGCTGCTAGACAAGATGAGGTACGGCGACCCTGATGTGGCCGAAGGCTTTACCACCTACACGCAGGAGGTGATCTCTCAGATCAGGCAGGAGCAGGAACTCTTCACCCAGATCCAGGCGACGCTCCGGGATCTCTCAAAAGACCAGGAGCGAATCGCCCACGCCCCCGAATCGTTCGGGAAGGAAGAGGATTTTATCGCCATCCAGGAGCTTGCGACCGAACTTGAGTACGGGTATAACCTCCATAACAGACTCTTGAAAGACTATACCGACCTTCCCTCTGAGTATGAGTGGATCTGCCAGGTCCGCATGAAATCGCTCTTTGACCGGAGATACCAGTTCCAGGAAGCGTTGGAGAACCACATCCGTGCGAACCTACTTAACGAGGTGCATATCGTGGAGATGCACCCTCTCCTCCTCCCGAATGTCCGAAGAACATTTGGCCTCTGCTCGATCTTTGAGCCGCAGAGGATCGCCGGGAGGAAAGTGGAGAACACAGAGGTGAAGACAAGCGAGGAATGGGGCGAGAGGAAGTCCATCGAGAAGATCGTGGAGGGGCGGCAGGGTGAGAACTTCAGGATCTATACGCAGTTGCTGGTTGACGCGCTGGCGGAGAGCGAAACAATAGATCTGCCGGCCTACCTGGACGTGATCCGCACGCACCTGGGAGACGAGGGGATAGACCACATCGACCTGATCCCCTTCCTGATCGAGCTGAACAAAGGCGCCAGGGATGGCGAAGCATACGAGACCATCTTTGACCTTCACGTGCCACGAAGCCAGAATGAGCCAGCGGTAGAGGCCTTGCTTTCTGCCGCAGCCCAGAGCGGGGGTGAGTTCCGTCGAATCCGGGTGGTTTCCCGGCCGGAGAGGCGGGTGTTGATCGGGGAAGAAGAGGATGTCTATCTCTCTCATCTTACGTTTATCAAGGAGTGATTGAATGAAGTTTGACCGGGAGAACCTTGGGACCGCCCTGGAGATGCTCCATTGCATGCTGGCGGAAGGCTCAATTGCACGCAAAGATCACCCAAAGGAATTCCTCCGCTACGATCAGGAAGCTGAGGTGAGGGAGGCGCTGGAGTTCTGTGCGGAGAAGTACAACCTGCTTGTCTGCAGGTATAACGATGCGCTGTACCTGAGCCCCGGCGTACAAAATCGGGTCTTTGGCCTCTCAAACGCCGAGATCCGGAGCAGCCTCGGGAGGGGATTCAACAACCCTGAGATGTACACTGTCTTCTTTATCATACACGTTCTTATCACTGAGTTCTACCATGAGTCCGCGTACGATGCCTATGTAGAGAAGGTGACGAAGGTAAACCTCCTTGCAGCCGTCGAGAAGAAGATGCTGGCTATGGGAGCGATCGAGGATCTTGAGAAGACAAGCGAGGGATACCAGTTTAACTTCAAGGTCATCTACGATCTGTGGAGCAGCCTCCCGGCGGTAGAGTTCAAGAAAGACGATCCGGACGAGAAGAAACAGTGGGGCGTCAGCTCAAAGGTTACCCTGATCAACGAGACGATCGCCTTCCTGGAGAAGAACCAACTTGTTAAGGAGCATGACGATGCCGTCTACCTCACCCCGCGCTGCAAGGCGATCATCCGCGAGGTCTACAGCAACCGCGAGGTGCAGGACGCCATCACGCTCTTCGTCGATGGGCTTGGTCGCCAGGGGGGCGATGAGGATGCCTAAACTGCGGTCCGTGCGGGTGGTAAACGCTCAGTTCAACGAGGGAAGGGGGTTATATCAGGACTTCCGCATGCCGTTCTATGGCCGCAATGGCACCTATGAACTGGGCAACGGCATGGGAAAATCGGTTCTTCTGATGCTCATCCTCCAGTGCGTCCTCCCGAATGCCGCTCCTGACCCGAATAAACCCTTTAAGTATATGTTCGTCGGAGGCGATCGCAACCGCACGACTCATGTCCTAGCCGAATGGGAACTGGACGAGGTCGTAGATGGGAGAAGATATCTCCTGACGGGGTTCTGCGCAAAACGAAAGTCCGATCAGGAAGACGAAGGTGAGAGCGACGAGATCAAGTATTTCTCCTACCTGCACCTGTATGGCGGGCCAAACGACCTCGACATCGATAAGATTCCCCTCTGCAGGGAAGAAGGAGCAGACTTCTTCACCCAGGACTATTCAGAAACCCGAAAGATGCTCCGGGAAAAAGCAAAAGCAGGGTATGATATCTGGATAGCCGAGACCCGGCAGCAGTACCTGGAGCGGCTCAAGGACTACTATCTCATCGAGTCGGAGTGGGAACTCATCAAACTCATCAACCGGCAG
>JBMNTM010000069.1:0-8313 GCA_050945735.1 Desulfosporosinus sp. | reverse complement strand
CATCGGCTCAGAGTTCTTTTTTACCCTTTTTACGTTTTCTTTTTAGGAAAGCTACAAGGCTCGTTTAAACAAGCCAGACCTGTTATGAACTAAATCTCAAGGGGTTGTTCAGCATCCCCTAAGTATCCAAGGAGTTCAAGTATAGAAAGAGGGAAACATATTGGCAGAGCAAAACCAACAAGAAAAACGCATCGCAGGAGAAGAAATATTTAAGGGGCGAATTCTTCGTGTAGAACGCGATCTAGTTCGTTTGCCAAATGGACTTCAGTCGTCGCGCGAAGTTGTCAGGCATCCGGGAGCGGTTGCGATTGTAGCCATCAAGGATCAAAAGGTGCTCTTGGTTAGGCAATATCGTTATGCTATTGCGCAAAATACTTTGGAGATTCCAGCGGGAATACTTGAACCACAGGAATCCCCCCTTGACTGTGCTGTACGGGAGCTCCGTGAAGAAACCGGTTACCGTGGAACGATGGAACATATCTGTACCTTTTATTCTACGCCAGGTTTTACAGATGAAGTAATTCATCTTTATCTAGCTCAGAATTTAAGCTGGGATCCACTGACTTTCGATGACGACGAATTTATTGAGGTTAAAGAGATTCCTTGGGATAAGGCTGTAAAAATGGTACAACAAAACGAGATTAATGACGCTAAAACAATACTGGGGATTATGCTTGTCAAAGAGCGAATTGGTTAAGCTTACTCGCTTGAGCGCGTTGCTTTAGCCGGGGTTACTGCTCTCCCATTGAATTAGAAGGTCTAATCGAGAATTGTTACCGCATTCAGTTCCCACTTTAAAAGTGGGATTTCTTATTACGCTTATTAAAAGTAAGACTTTTTTGGACATACTTTCCCTGACTGAGGAATAAAATTCCATAGGATGCTGGGAGGGATGCAGCGAATGCGGAAAAAGCTTGGTGAGCATATTCGTCAATATTGGATCATATATTTAACGCTCTCATCTGTATATCTGGCCGGTGTGGTGTTTGGGGCGGTCGGAGTTAGCGCCTTAGGAGTATCAGAAACCTCTCAATTGGGAAAATTCCTGGACTCGCTGTTAAAAGGGCAACCGAAAGAGCTTGATCCAATCTTTCTGGGGCAGCTTGCCCGGGATATGTTTATTATGATGGCCGGGATTTGGATCTTAGGACTGACGATTATTGGAGCGCCTTTAATATACCTGATTGTCTTTACACGGGGATTTATTCTAGGATTCACCGTGAGTTTTATTATTGGAGTTAAAGGAATGCTAGGGCTGGGTTTGATTTTAATAACCGTGCTTGTGCCCGCTTTTTTGGCTATTCCATTACTCCTTCTCGGCGCAGGGCTCGCGACAATTTTTTCGTTTTTGTTACTGCGCGGTAAGGCCAGAGGGGAATCGCTGCGCCGAGAATTTCTTTATTATACATCTGCTGCCATGTTCGTTACTGTAGGCGCAGTTGCTGTTGGTGTCATGCAAGGTTATTTTTCAATCCTGGGAGTGCGTCATTTTGGACTTTAACCATGTGCGGTTTAGATATTTGAGGGCATACTGCTGCTTGCGTATGGCCTAATATTTGCATTATAATAAACCCACGAGTCTAATGGATTAGATGGAGGTAGTATTATGCTCATTGGAATACCAAAAGAGATTAAAACCAATGAAAGCCGGGTTGCCATTACCCCTGCAGGTGTGCATGCGTTAACTTTAAATGGTCACCAAGTTATTGTGGAAAAATCTGCAGGTGAAGGTAGTGGCATCAGCGATCAGGAATATAGCGAAGCGGGTGCTCAGATTCTTGAATCAGTTGCGGAAGTATGGAATGCCGACATGATCATAAAAGTCAAAGAGCCCCTCGAATCCGAATACAATTATTTTAAACCTGGCCAAATTCTTTTTACTTATTTACATTTGGCGAAAGAACCCGAATTGACTAAAGTGCTTATGGCGAAAAAAGTGGTCGGGATTGCCTACGAAACTATTCAATTAGATAATGGTTCATTGCCTTTGCTTATTCCAATGAGCGAAATTGCCGGGAGAATGGCAATTCAAATCGGAGCCCATTTTCTTGAAAAAACTTATGGAGGAAGAGGAGTTCTGTTGGGCGGAGTCCCTGGTGTAACCCCTGCAAATGTAAGCATTATCGGGGGCGGAGTTGTGGGCACGAATGCAGCGAAGATGGCTATAGGCCTGGGTGCAGGAGTAACGATTATTGAAAAGTCCGCTCAGCGTTTAAGGGAAATTGATTACACATTTAATGGCCGGGTTAGAACATTGATGTCCAATCCCTTTAATATTGCTAGGAGTGTCGCTAAAGCGGATTTGCTTATCGGCGCTGTACTGATCCCCGGTGCACGTGCCCCTCATTTGGTTACAGAAGAGATGGTGAAAACAATGACGCCGGGCAGTGTGATTGTCGATGTTGCCATTGACCAAGGCGGTAATATCGCTACTACTGACCGTGTGACAACCCATAGTAATCCCACCTTTGTTAAACATGGGATTATTCATTATGCCGTGGGCAATATTGCATCTGCAGTCAGCCGGACGGCGACCTATGCCTTAACTAATGTAACCCTGGAATATGTGCTGGAGATCGCCAAGAGAGGTTTAAAAGCTATTCAAAAAAATCGTTCCCTACGTAAAGGAGTGAACGTTATTGATGGTCAGTTAACTTATAAGGCAGTTGCCGAAGCTTTAAACATGCAGTACACTCCATTGGAGGAAGTGCTATAAGTAGATTTTCCAATTCTTCTCTGGCAGGATGATCGTTAACCCATTTGCCGGTCAATAGTGTTTCTAAGCGATGCGTCTGTTATTTACTTTTTAATTGATTGTTTTCTCTGCTTAAGCGAGTGGAATCCGTTATCGGGTTCTACTCATTTTTTTATGCCTGCTTATTATTTCATTAGGACAATTTGGTGATGCATAGTTTTAAGTAGGGGGGAGTGCATTGTCAACAAAACGCTGGTACTACTTTTTCCTTAACTTGGGAAGGATACTTATCCTCCTTATTTTACTTGCCGTACTCTTGCCAAAGTTAGCTGAAGTGTGCAACATTTGGTTGTCTTCACGCTTATATGATGAGCAAAGGCCAATCGGAAATCCAATGCGTGTTGAAACACCAGGATGGGGCAAGTTTGTTTTTAAGTTGTTTCCGACTAGTGAGAAAGAGGAATAATCATACAGCCGTATGGAGTTAAAAAGGGAAAATCCCTTCTTGTGTCGAAAGTCTAAAGAAAATTTGCTTAACGTCAAGCCTTTAGGTGATGATCAGCGATGACTCCAGAGATACCCGGTCGTCCATGGTATGCGCTTTAATCTCGCACGGCTATAAAGGAGTCATGGTGCTTTCGACGGAAAAAGGGTGGGGTAAAGAGTGACGTCTAAGGAACAACTTCTCAAACAATATCTGATCTATCTGGATGTCGAACGGGGGCTTTCAGAGAATACACGTCAGGCTTATGAGCGGGATTTACGTCAGTTGCTGATCTTCCTTACACAGCGGGGGACAGATTTTACCGCTTGTGAGGTTAATGATCTGTTTTTATTTCTTCTTAAGCTGAAAAATAGCGGAAAATCACCTCGTAGTATTGCTCGATGCAATGCAACTTTACGCGGTTTTTTTGCGTACATGTTGGATGAAGGAATGAGAAAAGATAATCCCAGTACCTATTTAGAGACCCCAAAGTTAAATCAGCCACTTCCCAAGGTTTTGTCAGAAGCGACTATCGATAAACTGTTACTTACAAGAGAAGAATCCTATCTTGCCCAACGCGATTTGGCAATGCTGGAAGTTTTGTATAGCAGTGGTCTTCGTGTTTCTGAATTGATCCGGCTGCGTGTATCGGATGTATCTTTGGATGTCGGATATGTGCGCTGTCTGGGCAAGGGAAATAAGGAGAGAATTATCCCTTTAGGTGAACCGGCAATTCGGGCTGTAGGGATTTATATCAATTCTTTGCGCAAGAATTTGAGCGCTAAAAATAAAAGTGATATTCTGTTTTTAAATTCGCATGGCCGACCCCTCACCCGCCAGGGGGTAGTGTACATATTAAAAAAATGGGTAAAGACGCATCAGCTTGAGCAGACAATTTCTCCGCATATGATCCGGCACAGTTTTGCCACTCATCTATTGGATCATGGTGCAGATCTGCGTTCTGTTCAGGAGATGCTGGGACATGCAGATATTTCGACAACACAAATTTATACCCATCTGACACGAAAACGCCTGTTAGATGTGTTCAAGAAGTCGCATCCACGAGCGGATTAATATAAACGGATTAATATAAACGGATTAATAAAGGAGTGACATAAGTGCCAAGGAGAGTAATTATCATTGTCTTAGATAGTGTCGGAATCGGAGAAATGCTTGATGCCGGAAAATATGGCGATGCGGGGAGCAATACCTTGGGTAATATCGCTCGTCTGCGAGGGGGACTCCATCTTCCCAATCTGGAAAAACTGGGCTTGGGGAATATTGCTTCGCTTACCGGGGTTGCAAAATCCCCTAACCCGGCCGGAAGTTACGGTAAAATGGCGGAACTTTCTGCCGGTAAGGATACCACGACCGGACATTGGGAAATCGCAGGGATAATCTTAGAGAAAGCGCTTCCCACTTTCCCGCATGGTTTTCCGCCGGAGTTTATTGAGCGCTATGAGGCGGCGATCGGGCGTAGGGTAATAGGTAATGAGGTCGCCTCGGGCACGGAAATTATCCAGCGTCTGGGAGAAGAACATGTCCGGACAGGAAAACCCATTGTCTATACTTCGGCTGACTCTGTTTTCCAAGTGGCAGCCCATGAAGAGGTTATCCCGCTTCCGGAACTGATGCGCATCTGTCGGATTGCCCGCGAAATGCTGACAGATGAACTGCAAGTCGGACGCGTTATTGCGCGGCCATTTCGCGGTGAAGCCGGAAAATTTTATCGCACTCCAAACCGGCATGATTTTGCCCTTGAACCCCCCCGGAAAACTTTGCTGGAATATGTACAGGAACGCGGGCTTGAGGTCTGCGGCGTGGGGAAAATCCATGATATTTATGCAGGGCGGGGAATAACCGACTTTAATACAATAAAGGGAAATATGGATGGTGTTCACAAGACCTTAGCCTACATGGCCAAGGTAAAAAACGGTTTAATTATGACCAACCTTGTGGACTTTGATATGTTGTATGGACATCGTAATGATTGGGAAGGATATGCGCGGGCTTTAGAGGAATTTGATCAACGCTTACCGGAAATTATAACTGCTTTGCGACCGGAAGATATGCTGATCATTACGGCTGATCATGGCTGTGATCCTACTATGCCCGGTACGGATCATACCCGGGAATATGTTCCGTTACTTGTTTGCGGTCCAACTCTCAAAAATGGGGTTAACCTGGGAGTCAGGTCCACCTTCGCCGATATTGGGGCTACAGTGGCCGAATATCTGGAGACTAAGCCGATATCTTCGGGAAAAAGTTTTTATTCAATGATAAGAAACTGCAAATCTCGGATTTAATCGACTGCGCATGCTCAGTTTATAATTGAAAGTTGAGTCGGGCTGAGTCCATGGATCAGTGCAACTGAATTTTGATGAAGTAAGTTTCCTGTATGCGGGAATTAAAGGAGGATAAATCGATGATTTCGGAAAAGGAATATAGTATTCGATTGGCAGAAGCGCGTAGTTATCTTGCCGAGCGTGTCACAGTGTTGCCGGAACTCGGCGTTATCCTGGGTTCAGGGTTAGGCGCTTTTGCGGACCTGATCGAGGAAAAACAGGTAATACCCTACAAAGACATTCCGCATTTCCCTACTTCAACGGTTGAAGGGCATGCCGGACAATTGGTTTTTGGTAAAGCAGCCGGCCGTAAGGTTGTGGTTATGCAAGGACGCTTTCATTATTACGAAGGGTATACGATGCATGAGGTGACCTTCCCCATTCGGGTAATGCAAGTCTTGGGAGTAACCGGTCTTGTTGTTACGAATGCCGCAGGCGGAATCAATACTGACTTTCACCCCGGAGACTTAATTCTGATCAAAGATCATCTCAACTTAATGGGCGATAATCCGTTGCGCGGTGTAAATTTGTCTAATTTAGGTCCGCGTTTTCCGGACTTAAGCGAAGCGTATAATAAGGATTGGCGTCAAAAGGCCCTCGTGGTCGCCAAGGAATTGGGGATGATTCTTCAGGAGGGGGTTTATGCGGCTATGAGCGGCCCCTACTATGAAACTCCTGCCGAAATACGTTTTTTACGTGCCAGTGGTGCGGATATGGTCGGCATGAGTACCGTACCGGAAGTGATTGTCGCTAACCATGGAGGAATGCGGGTTTTGGGTATCTCCTGTGTAACCAATATGGCGGCAGGTATTTTGCCCCAAAAACTCAGTCATGCAGAAGTCATGGAAACAGCAGGCAGAATTGAAAAACAATTTGTGCGCTTTGTTCAGGCTCTGGTCAAGGTGCTTTAGGAGTCAAAGACCCCACGGCAAAAGCCGGAGGCTGCTCGGGCGTTTTGGCGAATGAGGGGGTCTGCGTTTAGGTCTATTAACATTAAAATCCTCTTCCTTACGTATGATGATAAAAAACCCGATTTGCACCAAGCCTTTGGGCGTGGTGGAAATCAAATGCCAATGCCATCTGGGGAGGGGGATTTTCCGTGAAACGTGAGAAAAAAATTTACCCTTTGGCCGGGGGGATAACGACTGCGGATACGTTTGCAGTCCTTGGGGATGCCCAAAATTTCAAAAAGCGTAAACACGCCTGGAAGGTTTGGAAGGCTTTAAAAGAGTTTGGTTGTGTTGTCTATCCCGTTACCGCGGATTTGAAGCGCTTAGATGGAAGTAAGGTTTATTCGAATTTATCGGAACTGATGGATAAGGTGACTGTCGTAGTACCATGCTTGCTTCCGGAGCAGCTCCAATCTCTGGTTTCCGATGCTGCAGCTGTTAAAGCTGGCACAATTTGGTTTCAAACAAAGACTTGGACCCAGGAGTTTCAGGCAGAATGCGAGAGAAAAGCTATCGCGGTGGTGCGCGGCTGCGTGCTACAACATGTTAGTTACTCACCGTTTAGTTTGTGCTATTTCAATCCATGCTATTGGCACGGCCTCAGAGCTGCCAAAGTGCCTGCGAAGCGGTATAATAGATGGGGATAGCCGTGGTTGTTGATAATGCGTGCAGAGTATTGTAGAAACAGTGTTACCGGTAGATATGCGCATGAAAGAAAATGTTGCACTTCTTAATTAAAGTACATTGTTATAAGAAAATAATAAGAGCTGGACAGCTAAAACAGTAATGTAAACGAAAGCACAGGAAGAACAATGAGTAAAGTGATTATTGTAGAAGGGAAAACGGACAAAAAGCACTTGGAGCAGGTTTTGGCTGAACCGGTAGAGATAGTTTGTACCTACGGAACATTGGGGCCGGAGCGGTTGGAAGAGTTGATTGCAAAGTATAGTGAGGATGAGGTTTATGTGTTTTTGGATGCTGATGATGCGGGTGACAAAACCCGGATTTTGTTTAAACGGGAGTTTCCCAATGTCAGGCACATATATACCCACAGGATGTACAGGGAGGTGGCAACAACTCCACTCAGTGTTATCGCTCAGATTCTTGAAGGTGCCCACTTTGCCGTAAATTCGTTTGAAGGGGAAGAAGAAAGGAAGAACCGCAGGTTAAATAAGAAGAGCGGACACTTATGGTAAGATCTATCTTTCTGTATACTTGACTAAATTTATGTTACGACAGGGGACTCTAATGATTTGCGCATGTAAGATATTTAAGTGTGTGAAAGAGTGACATATTTTGAGGAAACGGTAAATTTAAAATTATATTATTTACATAACGTGTCATTGGCTGAATGAATAATAATTTGAAGAAAGGTTGAACGTCATGATATCTGATCATATGCAAGAACGGGTAAAAAGCAGTTCTGTTATTCGAGCCATGTTTGAGGAAGGAAAAAGGCTGGCAGAAATTCACGGAGTGGAAAATGTATTTGATTTTAGCCTTGGGAACCCCAATGTTGAGCCGCCTGAGGAAGTAAAACACTAATTCGGTCAAGTCGGGTGTTCGGCTTTCTGATGTGGAGAAGGAATTTAGTCCCCAGTCATCCAAAATTAGAAGGTCAGATTTCTGAAGCTGTTTTAAGAACTTTAGATAGCCACCATTTGCCTTGACTGTAGAAAGTTCCTCCAAAAGCTTGTTTACCCTATAGTATTTTACTTGCTGGTTTCTACGGCAGGCCATGTATCCAAAAGCTGTAGCCAAATATGTTTTACCGACCCCAGTTGGTCCGGTGAGAATTAAATTTAATCCCTGTTTAATCCAATCCGTTGTTGATAAGGT
>JBMNTM010000068.1:0-8373 GCA_050945735.1 Desulfosporosinus sp. | reverse complement strand
AATATCCCTTTATTCTTTACCAAAAGGCTTATTAAAGTGATTTAAATTTAAAAAATTGATATAGAGCCATTTTTAAAGCTAAAATCAAAATTCCAATCAAATAAACGGTTGATTTTTCAGCAGCTTCTGTATTCTATTGTGATCCACAACGTTCCGACCAGAAAGGTGGATGCGAAGTAACTCATGAGATGATACGGCGAGTCCTTCCCAAAGGAACATCGTTCGATGAACTGGTTCAGGATGACATAGACTTAATGATGAGTCATATCAATTCGTACAATAGGAAAAAGCTGAACAACCAGTCTGCACACCAGCTGTTCAGCTTCCTTAATAGCGAGGAAATCCTTGAAAAGCTTAGCATTAAGCCGATTCCCGCTAATGAGATTAATCTAACACCTCTGTTGCTGAAAAAGTAAAATAGCAAACGCCATTCGGAAGAAATACTGAACCGATAAGGGGTGGAATTTAATCTTGCAAAAAAGGAAGCTAAATTCGACCTCCGGTTAGCGTGCGCCCTTTTTCCAGAGGAAATCATCTCAAAAAAAGCATAACAGCTTTGGAACAATAAAACAATGTGTTTGGAATGGTAAATTCCAGTTATATTACTTTTTGCAATACTTATTTCCGGAATTTCATAGAAACTTTAGTTCACCGGAATTTAATCTTGCAAGCGATATGCCGAACCAGAAGTTAAGTTTGCAAACTGGAACCTCAGATTTCAATTCAGCTCCCATGGGATTACAATAGGAAAATAATTTATATTTTATTCAGTTTCGTTGTTTTAACAACATAATTGTTGCAGTAGCTATGATATTATTGTGTCAACAAATAAAAACAACATTATAACGAGTGATTCTGAAAAGGAGATGTTCTTATGAAGTATTTTGTAAACGACAATTGTATTGGGTGTGGGTTATGCGCAATGGCTTGTCCAGGGGTTTTTGAAATGACGGATGCAGGGGTTGCAGTTGCTTCCAATGAAGAAGTTCCCGTAGATATGCTGGATGCAGCCGCACAGGCGCAAAGCGGATGTCCTGTGAATGCCATCGAAAACGATGACTGATGAGGTTATCAAATGAAATATAACAAAAATTTAGAACAGGAATCAGCTTTGTGTTTAAAAGATGAGGTTTCTGTTCAGGCAAGGTAAAATTTAGAATTCTAATCATATTACGATAAGGAGTAATAACTATGGAAAATAAAATGTTTTGCTATCAATGCCAAGAAACCGCAGGATGTACTGGTTGCACCCAGATGGGTGTTTGCGGGAAAAATCCCGATGTTGCTGCAATGCAAGATTTGTTAATTTATGTAACGAAGGGTCTGTCAGCTGTTACCACTGCCCTTCGTGCCCAGGGTGGGGACGTTGCCTCCGCAATGAACCACTTGGTTACACTAAATCTTTTTATAACGATTACCAACGCTAACTTTGATAAAGAAGCTATCACAGCCCGTATCCGTGCAACACTGGATGCAAAGCGTGAACTGCTTTCGCAGGTAAGAAATGCGGAAGCGTTGCCCGAGGCGGCACTCTGGGATGGAGAGGAAGCTACATTTGAGGCAAAAGCAGCTGTGGTAGGCGTGCTCTCTACAGAAAATGAAGATGTTCGGTCTTTGCGTGAATTGATTACTTATGGCTTAAAAGGACTTTCTGCCTACTCCAAGCATGCCAACGTTTTGCTGCAAGAAGATGGTGAAGTTGATGCATTTCTCCAGCGTGCACTGTCTGCCACTTTGGACGACAGGCTTTCCGCAGATGATTTGGTGGCGCTGACACTGGAAACTGGAAAGTATGGTGTTTCTGGTATGGCTCTGCTGGACAAGGCCAACACTGAAGCCTACGGCAATCCCGAAATTACCAAGGTCAGCATAGGCGTGGGTTCCCGCCCCGGCATTCTGGTTTCCGGTCATGACCTAAGAGATTTGGAAATGCTGCTTGCGCAGACACAGGGAACTGGTGTGGATGTATATACTCACTCTGAGATGCTGCCTGCACACTACTATCCAGCATTTAAGAAATATTCCAATTTTGTGGGCAACTACGGGAATGCTTGGTGGAAGCAGAAAGAAGAATTTGAGTCCTTCAATGGCCCAATCCTTATGACTACCAATTGTATCGTTCCTCCTAAGGATAGCTATAAAGACCGTTTGTATACCACTGGTGCGGCAGGCTTCCCTGGTTGCAAGCATATTTCTGGTGTAGTTGGAGAAGAAAAGGATTTTTCGGAAATCATTGAACAAGCAAAACGTTGTGCAGCACCAACGGAAATTGAAACTGGAGAAATCATTGGTGGTTTTGCCCACAATCAGGTTCTGGCACTTGCCGATCAGGTGGTTGGGGCTGTGAAATCCGGTGCTATCAAAAAGTTTGTGGTTATGGCAGGTTGTGATGGTCGTTCTAAGAGCCGTAATTATTATACTGACTTTGCTAAGGCGCTGCCCAAAGATGCGGTTATCCTCACTGCTGGTTGTGCCAAGTATAAGTACAATAAGCTTGATTTAGGGGACATCGGTGGCATTCCTCGCGTATTGGATGCAGGACAGTGCAATGACTCCTACTCCTTGGCCGTGATTGCCCTGAAGCTGAAAGAGGTTTTTGGATTGGAGGACATTAACGATTTGCCAATTGTTTATAACATTGCTTGGTATGAGCAAAAAGCCGTGATTGTACTTCTGGCCTTGCTGCATCTGGGTGTGAAAAACATTCATTTAGGGCCAACACTCCCTGCTTTCCTAAGCCCCAATGTTGCAAAGGTACTGGTGGAGAATTTCGGAATTGCTGGTATTGGAACCGTTGAGGACGACTTAAAGCTGTTTTTTGATGAAGCTGACGTAACTGACGCTGTTACGGGGGATATGATAATGGGTGAAATTTTGCGCAAATACCCTGAAACTGCTCCCGCACTGATGGAGTGTGGAATGCATTGCTTAGGTTGCCCTTCGTCCCAAATGGAGACTTTGGCAGATGCATGTATGGTTCATGGTTTAAATGTGAATGATGTGCTAAAAGCTGTAAATGATAAGGTAAATAGATAAAAAAATCATGGTCATGGGATAATTTATTGTCCCATGACCACATTTTTAGAAAGGGATGAGCGTATGAGTGCATTTTTAGGGCCAATTCATTATTGGCTTTATGGTAAAATTCAGTTGCAGGAGAGCTTGACGGAAGCAATGCTGTCTTCGATTGCGTCTAAGGAAGACCTTATTGCCTTGGAAAACAAGTTGAATACAGTTTATGGAATTGTAGAACGTGGACAACTGGAACAAGTGATAGATAGTGGCAATATTCATGGGTGGCTGCAAGGGCAAATTGGCATTGCAGAAAAGCGCTTTGCCGCAGCAGTAACAGAAATTTTGCAAGACGATGCTTTAACACAAATTGAAAAGCTCAAACAGGTGGCATATCAGCTGGGATTGCAAAATCCCTTGCCTGCTTCTAGTGATGCCCAAGGAGTTTACCGCGCATTGAATGATGTACTGTTGAAGGGGATGCCCTGTGATCATGTCAATGAAATTTTGGAACAGAGCTCAGAACATGTTCTTTGGCACCAGACGGTAGATTTGCATTTGCCTTTTTGGGATGCAGTAGGCGGAAAGATTGAAAACTATTATTTATTACGAGGTGCTTTTATTTCCGGAAGTCTCTCGGGCAGTGGTTTTTCTTTTCAGCAAATAGACAAGCAGTTTTTCATTCAGGAGGTGTAGAAATGAACTCTATTGATTTAATGGTACAGGAGCATAAAAATATTCTTACCCTTGTAGCGGTAATCCGTAATGCGTGTTGTCGTATATTGGAGGGTGATTCTGTGGAAGTGAATGATTTTCGGAATATGATTACCTTCGCACGAACTTATGCAGATCAACATCATCATGGAAAAGAGGAGCAGATTTTGTTCAGAGAGATGATGGGTAGGCTGGGTCCCGCTGCCGTAAAGCTGATTCAAAATGGCATGTTGGTTGAGCATGATATGGGGAGGTTTCATTTAGGGGAGTTTGAAAGCGCATTAGGGCGTTATGAGTCTGCCCCAAATACTCCAGATAAGCTGGAAATTTTAGTGAATGCCGGTGCATGGGCGAACCTGTTACAACGTCATATAGACAAAGAGGATAACGTAGTCTATACCTTTGCAGGCCGCAGCCTTACGGATGATGTTTTGCAAAGTATAAACAGTGAAGTGGAGCTTTTTGAAAGTCAAGCAAAAGAGAAGGGGATTCAGGAAACCGCTTTGAACTTGCTAAAGCAGCTTACGGAAAAATATTGCTAATTTAAAGAAAGAAGGGACAATATTATGGGCTTTGAACAATGGAAGGATCAAATTTCAAATTTTGAATGCATTGATGTTCGCCACCTACAAGGAAACTTTTTTCCCGGATTGCAAAAACGTGCTTGTGGTTTGAGCAAAGGTTCTGGGTTAACAATTATTCAAACCTTTGAGCCACTACCCCTTTATGCACCCATGGAAGCTCTGGGATTTGAACATTTTGCGCAACAAGTGGGGGAAGATGAGTTTCATATTTATTTCTACCGTGTGCAGGAGACGGAGACGGCTGAAATGGCTCCCTTCCGCCCCTTGGCTTTGCTGAATTATCCCATGATTGATGAAAGGCTAGGCCAAATAGCTGTGGACTTTTGGGATATTACATGGAATGACCAAAAGCGAACGTTACCTTACGAGATGCGACTGTTACTTTCTTTGACCAATGCTGTGGGTGCGGGGCGAATGCGTCAGGCAACGAGAGAATTGGTAAAGGCGTATATCCATGGGCTTGATTCTGCTGCGTTGGATGATGTCTTTGAACTTCTGGCGTGGAATCAGGGAATTGGTTATTTCAGTTCAGAAATCGGACCATCACAGCTATTTCAAGCATATAAGCTAATTAAGACTCGTGAGAAATCAGGAAAGCAGCGTAGCGAAATTCAACAGGAATTGATGGAGAAGTTTGGGGAAAAGAATCCCGAGGTTAAGGTACAGTAACCCCATTTTTTTCACTAAAAAATATTCTGGAAATATAGCTGAAAATCAACGCTATTGATCGACTTGCTCCTCTGCTCATAGTATCATAGCCTTAGCAAATGAAAAATGTGTAATATGAAATGGAGGGATAAAGATGGATGCTCTTTTTTTATCAAATACAAGTTTGTTTCGTGGAATTACACCAGAAGAAGTGACTTCTATGTTGGGCTGCCTGTTGGCGGAAGAAAAATGCTACCAAAAAGATGAAGTGATTTACCGTGCAGGTGATAATGTCCCTAAAATTGGGATAGTAATAACCGGTAGTGTTTCTATTGAGCACGATGATCTCTGGGGAAATAAAAGTGTTTTAGATAAAATCGGACATGGTCAAGTATTTGCGGAAACCTATGCCTGTGCGCCTGGAGAACCCTTGATGGTTAGTGCAGTGGCGGCAGAATGCACAGTGGTTTTATTTCTGAATGTAGCCAAAACATTACAACCGTGTTCATCCGCCTGCGGACACCATGGAAAGCTAATTCGAAACCTGCTGACTATTTCCTCTCAGAAGAATTTAACTTTATCCCGTCGCATTTTTCATACTTCAGCAAAGTCTATTCGCGGGCGGCTGCTTTCTTATCTTTCTTTCCAGGCCACTCGTGAGGGTAGACGTGAATTTGACATCCCTTTTAATCGGCAGCAGTTGGCCGATTACTTAAGCGTAGACCGCAGTGCGCTTTCGAATGAATTAGGGAAAATGCAACGGGAAGGGCTGATAACGGTTCATAGGAACCACTTTTGTATTAAATCCGACCTGGAGTGAAATTTATTATGTTGGTTATACAAGGAAAAGCCAGTTGCGCTTGCAAAAAAATGAAGTGGTGGGAGAAAACAATAATGTTTCCACCTTTTTTTAATTCAATGTTGCGCACGCAACATTATAAAGAGAAGTTTATGTTAAACTATAACTATCACTAACATAACTAAATCAATCATGAATAAAAGGAGGAAGATTTATGCATTATTCAATTTCAGAAATGTGTACAGTTCTCGGAAAGGTTATCCAAAAGCCGGATCGTAGTTTTTCATTTTTGGCGTATCTCCTGAGGGGAGAAAAAAATGTGCTTATTGATACTGTTCCTGAAAAAGCTGGAGAGGTGTTCATGGCTGAATTAAAACAATTCGTTCCTCTTAGCCAGTTGGATGCCATCATCCTTAATCATTCCGAGGAGGATCATAGTGGAGCTCTTGGACTATTGCTGTCTGACAGGGCAGATATTCCAATTTACTGCACAGCAGCTTGCAAACATCGCTTGGTTTCTCGTTATCCAAATGCAAATTTTATAGAAGTTGCTAATTTATCTACTTTGAAAATTGGAACATTTGAGTTCCGTTTTACCCATACGCCAGGATTACATTGGGATGATAACATGGTCACTTATTTTGAAAATGAGCAAATTTTGTTTTCAAATGATTTGTTTGGACAATATTTAGGATGCGCCCCCCCTTGGATAAAGACTATACCAATGATGGTGTTTTACAAGGAGCGAAAACATATTTCGACAAAGTGTTTGCACAGGCAACACCCAATGAAAAACATGCTGTTTTGGGTTTGGCAGACTTGGATTTGAAATGTATTGCACCTGGGCATGGCGTAATTTTGACAGGAAAATTGGATGACGTTTTTGCTCTTTATAAAATTGAATGCACAGTCGTTTAATTGGTCATATAACAAGCGTAATAGGTATAACCGTTGTAAAAGAGTTAAAACTCAAATTTGGGGCTAATTGTTATTTTATTTTAAAAGATGAAATGTATTCTTTTCAAAGTCTAACAGGCCCTCGGAACGCATTTGCGATAATTCACGGGTTAATGCGCTGCGATCTGCACATAGATAAGCTGCCATCTCAAGACGTCCCAAAGGAACATCGAAATAGGAACATCCCTGCTGTTGTGACTGAATGGAAAGATAGGTCAAAATTTTTTCACGCAAAGTTTTTTTAGTGGTTACTTCGATTTTTTCTATCAGTTGGACATTCTTACTGCTAATAAGACCTACCATATTTTCGATTAACCGATGATGAAAGGTGCAGGACATGCTGCAAGAATGTAAGACCTTGCTATAAGGAAGAAATAAAATCAAACAGTCTGCGCCTACAGCAAAAGTAACTTTAGAGTCGGAAAGGTTTCCACATGCAAAAGTTTCTCCGAATATTTCTCCTGTTTTCATGGAAACGATAAGGGTTTGGGTGCCCCAAATGTCCTCTTTAATCATATTAACAGCTCCACTTAAAATGACGCCAACAGATTTTATTGATTCACCTGCAAGAAAAATAAGTTCTCCCTTTTTATAGGAACGTAAATAGCTTCCCAGACAAGTAAGCACAGAATTAATTTCGGTCTCCTTGATTCCCTCGAATAATGGCATTTTCTGAAGTTGTTTGAGATAAACGTCATGCACTTAGACCACCTCCTTGAAAGGAGTATAAATCAAATTTTTATATGTTGCAAGGGCAACATATAGGTGTTTATTTAGTGAGATGAGAAATAGTGCCCAAAAGTGCTGTCGCAGAGGTTCCTGTATGTAGACATTTTATGATATGGATGGAAAACACTATTGTGCAATGAAGGAGCCATACGTTTTTACTGTCCTGATATAGATATTATTAATGTTTCTAAAATAGAAATGGTTGTTGAAAGTGAATTGTCGTAAGCTGGTTTTTATAGTAAGTTGACAATAGATTATGATGCTAGATTTAATTAACTTTACTATTTAAAAAAGGAATCAATCAGCGGTTTTACCTTGCTGTATGATTCCTTTTTTCAGTATTCTTTTTTTATTGTGATTGTATGGTTATTAATTTCGATAAAACCCTCATCTTTTAATTTTTTAAGCTCTCGAAACAGGGATGGTCTTTGTACCCCCAAATAGTCTGCCAGTTGTCTTTTACTCATTGGAATTAAAATTACCGAAGATTTCTGTAGGATAGCTTGCTGTTTAAAATAATCCATAATATTTTCTCGAAGCGTTCTTTGCGTAAACATTGCTATTTTTTGATTAATTCCTTGTGAATTTTGTGAAATTGACCTTATATAATGCAATGTAAAATTGTAGTCGTGCAAAAATTCTAAAACAGCATTTATGTCAACGTGGATTATTTGACAATCTGTAAGACAATAGATATTAAGAGGATAACTGTGGTTTTCACCAAATAATAAATTAGCTCCGATTACACTTCCCTTACTAAATTCAAATATCGTAGTTGATGAACCATTCGTTGATAAAGAATAGGCAACTAAACTTCCTGACAATACAATATCTAATATACGGCAAGTTTCATTTTCATTATGAACGGTTACACCTTTCATATAGTGTTTTTGATAAATATGATTGCCTTCCGTTTGTTTTTCTAAATCA
>JBMNTM010000067.1:0-8431 GCA_050945735.1 Desulfosporosinus sp. | reverse complement strand
GATGATGAATTAATTGCCTGTCTAATAGAGGAGAACCTAAAGCTTGAAGGTTTTGAAACAGTGATTTGTTATGATGGTCTTTCGGCTCTTGAACTGGCTGAAACTGAAAAGCCGGATTTAATCATTCTTGATGTAATGTTGCCTAACTTAGATGGCTTTCATGTGTGCAAAAAACTCCAGGGAAGTGGGATCCCGATTATCCTGCTAACGGCTAAAAGTGATATCACGGATAAGCTCATTGGCCTTGAAGTTGGTGCAGATGACTATGTTATTAAACCTTTTGACAGCAGAGAGCTTATAGCCCGGGTACGCGCCATCCTAAGGCGTATGGAAAAAGCGGCAGCCAGAAGAGATGTGCCAAATGAAGATTATGATCGAAAAAAAACCGGTATCAGCATAAATAAGGATAATAGAACGGCTTTTATCGGCAAAAGAGAACTTAATCTAACTCCTACGGAATTCGAACTTTTGTACTTTTTAGTTTCGCAGCCCGGAAGAGTTTTTGACAGAGAACAGTTATTAAATGCGATATGGGGGTATGATTTTTTAGGTGATTCACGTACAGTGGATATTCATATACAGCGTTTAAGAAAGAAATTAAAGGAATATAGCAGCTGCATCGAAACAATCTTTGGAGTGGGTTATCGCTTCAGGGAGGACAAAAGATGAGACTGAGAAATAAGATTATTATAATAAATCTCTTGATTATAATAACAATCCTTTTTGTAGCATTTACTATTATCCTGAAGACTGTCGATAATTTCAATATTTATACAATTAATCAATACCTCCAACACCAGAGTAATCTTTCTCAGGCCTACCTGTCAGAATATTTTAAAGTAAAGGATAACCCGGTCGAAGTACTGGGAAAGGAGAAAGCTTTCCTTGAGTTCAAGCTGAAAGAGCAAGCAGGTTGTGAGGTTTCCCTAACGGGGACTGATGTTAAGGAGCCAAGTCTCATGCAAAAAAGCGCCCTTGAGGGAAAGAAAGCCTATCTTATTACCAAAGAGGGGAAGCATAGGAGCTTTTTACTATCCTACCCAGTTTTTGCGCAAGGGCAAATTATTGGTTCGGTGACTTATACTTATTCTCTCTTTCAGACTGATGAAGTGAGGAAAAGTCTGTCAGTTGTGCTATTTTTCATGTTTATTGTTGCCTTATTGGGTTCCGCTCTATTGAGTTCTTTTTTTTCTTACAGAATAATTAAGCCGCTCGAAAAACTAACGGGAATGGCCATGGACTATTCCCAGGGGAAATTTCGTGTCATTGAAGACATTAAGACCGGTGATGAGGTAGAAAAGTTATCTGATTCTTTCAATGAAATGGGAAAAAACATTAAGGGAATGATCTTAGAACTAAAGCAGGAACAGGAAAAACAAAAAAAATTCCTTGACAATGTAACCCATGAAATAAGAACGCCGCTGACGATTATCCTTGGCTATGCTAAACTTATTCCAAAAATTAACGATCAGGCACAAAAGAATAAATATCTCAATTATATTTATAATGAAGGTGAAAAGTTACTGACGATGGTCAATAACCTTCTCGAATTATCCAAGCTAAATCGTTATGAATTGGCAATCGAAAAGACGAATACTGATCTGAAGACAATTATTGAGCAAGCTTGCAGCTTTATGCGGGATAGGGCGGACAAGTTTGGAATCAAAATCAGTTGCGAACTATCGCCTGTAAATGCCATGGTAGACGGGGAAAAAATTAAGCAGGTGATTATTAATCTGCTTGATAATGCCATTAAATATTCCGAAGGCGATATGATTACAGTTAAGTTATGGAAAGAAGAGTTTATCCAAATTAGTGTCAGCGATAACGGAAAGGGAATACCGCAGTCCAATCTTAACAAGCTTATAGAACCCTTTTATCGGGTGGATAAATCAAGAAGCAGGAAGCTTGGAGGGAGCGGTTTGGGACTTTCCATTTGCCGGGAAATCATTGAATTGCACGGAGGGCAAATCCATATCAGCAGTACTGAAGGAAAAGGCACAATCGTTACAATTTCGTTACAACCCCGAGATACCTTCTGAATCGTTTTTAGATACTATAAGATCAGAAATTAGCTTAAGGGGGTAATTTTAATGAAGAAAGTATTTGTGCTGGGTTTAATGGTCCTCACCACTTTGTTTTTAGGGGGATGTGCCGCATTTCCCTCTTTTCTTGGGTCAATTCCTAAAATGCAATTTGATAAAGTTACCGTGATCGAAGATCAGAGCGGTCAGCAGAATGCGCAAGAGGAAAGTCTCAACCAGGTGATAAGCGATTATATTAAGAAGATAGCTTTTAAGTCGATCGGTGGAACGGTTTTTGAGGCTCATGAGTTATATGGCACAGAGGATAAAGATGGCAAAACCTTTGTTTATCTTTGGAGTTATCAGCAGGAATTTGCCAGTGAGAATGGTGAACTTGTGCGGGGTGCCGGTTTAAGTGTTCCCATGGTCCTGGTGTTAAACAAAGATGGGAATGGAAACTACACTGTTCTTGAATACAAAGTCCCTCAGGATGGGGAACGATATGCCTCTTCGGTAAAACAGCTTTTCCCGGAAAAGTATCAGGAAAAAATTTTGTTACAGACGAATGTAAACACCCTTAGTCAGATTGTAAGACAAAAAGCAGAAAATTACTTTAATACTTCTGAGGAGTCCCGGCAAAAAGATGGCGATATAATCACAGCAACCGGCAAATATTCCGGTCAAATCGATAGCAACAGCATAGAAATATTAATCGGAGCAGAGGAAAAGGCAATGGCTTTCAGATTTTCAGAGGGTGTTAAAAGTAAGTTTGACAGCTATGGCTTAAAACAAGGCGATAAAGTGGAGATAACCTACGCTAAAAATGGCTACAACCAGTTTATTCTTATGAGTCTGAAAAAACAAAATAATGATCAGCAACCAGACAGCAACGAAACGAAGGTTAAAACTGACAGCGGACGATACAATGGCCAAATCGATTCAAATTCCATCGAAATTAAGATTTCCGGAGTGCCTGATAAGATGGAGCCTCGCGTGTTTAGGTTAAGTGAGCCTCTTAAGGAAAAATTTAATGAATATAAGCTAAATTCCGGAGATACGATTAAGTTTAACTATATTGTTAATGAGTATGGACAAACAATAATCACAGATCTTACCATTTTAAATCGTGCGAACTAATAATAGGTGTTTCGGAGGAAGGTGGACGGTGTAACAGGGAGAAGGTGTAACAAGAGAACCTTCCCCCTGTTACACTAGTATCCGGTGCTTTGCCGGCATAGATCAGGTAGGGTATAAGCACGTTTCCCGGCACGGTAAATTGGGGCAGCAGGAAATGAGACCGGAATATAAAGCCCAGCGTGCGGTTGAGAAATTAAAATAAATGCAAGGAGGAAACACCGATGGATCACATCGTATATTGTGATAAAAAAGCAAAGGAGCTCTCATGAGAAACACAAAAAACATAATTTCTGTCGGAATAAGGATATGGGTACCCATTGTACTATTTGTTTCCTTTGTCCTGGTATTTGCCATTTCGGGGCTTAATCCAATCAAGAAAAAAGTGGTGCCGCTTGTCTCGCTTGACGAATATACCTCGTATCTAAATAAACGAATTCCCGCCCTTATGGGGTTTTACAATATTCCAGGGAGCTGTATCACCCTTATCAAGGAAGGTAGGCTTTGCTGGTCTGCCGCATACGGCTTCGCCGATGTAGAAAACGGAAGAAAGCTAACAAAGGATACACCCATGCGAGTGCAGTCTATTTCAAAGTCTATTACCGCCTGGGGCATCATGAAGCTGGTGGAGCAAGGAAAAATTGAACTGGATGCCCCCATTACGCAATATTTTAAGAGTTGGCATTTCCCCGAATCCAGATTTTCGGCTGAACAGGTAACGGTACGGCAACTGTTAAGCCATACCGGTGGGCTTCCTTTAGGAGATGTATTTACCATTTACTCTCCCCATGAAGAAATGCCCTCCCTTAGAGAAAAACTCACAATGGAAGCCGTGCTTGACGAGAACCTGGCAGTGCCTTTTCCTATTCTAATACCGGCTATAACCTGTTGGAGCTGCTTATTGAAGAAATTACCGGGCAGGCTTTCGGCGAGTTTATGAGACAGGAGGTTCTAATTCCTCTGGGAATGGATCATTCAACCTTTATCTGGAATAAAAAATTTGATCCCGAAGTTCCGGTAGGATATGATTTGAGCGGAAAGCCTGTTTCCGTTTATGTATATCCGGAGAAGGCATCGGGAGGGCTTTTTGCTACGGTAGAGGATATCGCCACTTTTACCATCGCTGGGATGAAGGATATACCCCATGACAAACAGGTACTTAGCCCTAATGCCATAGAAGCTCTGTATACTCCGGTATGTAAAGAAATCGGCATTTATAGCCTGGTATTTGACGGCTATGGCTTGGGTCACTACATCGAAACACTGCCGAACGGTAAACAGGCAATTTCGCACGGCGGACAGGGCACAGGAATTATGACTCATTTCCAAGCCATTCCCGAAACCGGCGATGCCATAGTGATTCTGACCAACAGCCAGAGAAGCTGGCCCTTTATCTCCTATCTTCTAAGGGATTGGGCACGGTGGCAAGGGTTTGAATCCATCGGGATGGGTCGGATCATTTGGGCTAAATATGCGCTGTGGGCTGTCATTGCCTTGATCTGGTCAGCGGTTATCCTTCAAGCCCTGAAGATAACGACATGGGTTATGAAAAGAAAGCGTAAAGAAATACTAAAAGCGAAGCGCTCTAAGCTGTTTACCATTGCGCAGACAGTCGTGGCAATTATCATAATAATTGGACTTGTATGGTGTCTTAACCAGAAATATTTGTTTCTTTCGTCAGTATTCCCTATAGCATCCCTATGGCTGGGTATTTCGGCGTTTGTTATGTCAATCAGCTTGCTGCTTTCCAGCTGCTTTTATCTTTTACAAAATTAATAGGTTTGTAAATTTCTTGATCGTTAATAATTCACTTTAAGTCAAACGGATGATTCAAGCCTCCCAAAGAATGTTTATTATAATAAATGATTGTTTGGTGCTGTTATTTTCGGTCTAACAGTAGGTTTATTTTTTAAGAGATTTCAATTAATCAAAAATTAAGCTGCAAAGTGCTGCCTTTATTCGGAATTCATTCATCATATCCAGATGGATTGTTCAACATCCACTAGTTATTAGTATCCTTAATGATCAGGCCATCCTTCATTTCCAGGAGACGATCGCATCGCTCAGCCAAAGTTCGGTCATGGGTAACGATGATGAAGGTAGTCTGATAATCACGGTTAATGTTTTTTAACAGATCAAAAACAATTTGGGTGTTTTTGGAATCCAGGTTACCGGTGGGTTCATCGGCTAAGATAAGCCGCGGATTATTAATCAGGGAGCGGGCGATAGCTACGCGCTGTTGTTCGCCGCCGGAGATGGCATTAGCCCGGTTGTTTTTGCGGTGGCCCAGTCCCACTAGCTCAAGGAGTTCCAAGGCGCGCATACGAACTGCGGCCGGTGCTTTGCCGGCATAGATCAGGTAGGGGATAAGCACGTTTTCCAGGACGGTAAACTGGGGCAGCAGGAAATGAGACTGGAAAATAAAGCCAAGTGTACGGTTGCGAAAGTGGGCGAGTTGATTGTCGTCGAGCTTGCCGAGGTTGGTGTCGTCAATAATAACGTCGCCTGTCGTAGGCCGATCCAAAGCACCTAGAATGTTGAGGAGGGTGCTTTTTCCTGACCCCGAAGCACCGATCAGGGAGATTAATTCGCCCACTTGGACTTCCAAGTTGATGCCGAACAGGATCTGACTTTTGATTTCCTTGCCATATTCCTTCGTAAGATTGACTGTTTTGAGGAGGGCCTCAGGCATTACGAATCACCTCGATTGGATTGAGCTTCGAGACCTGACGAGCCGGGATGTAGGCGGACAGAGTGGCGGCCAGTAAAGTCGAGCCTAAAATCATGCTTACGGCAGGGGGCTTGAGAAGTAAAGACAGCTGTGGTCCGGCGAAATTAATAAAAAGCTTGGTGAGCAGGAGGCCGAGACCAAAGCCGGCGATCGAGCCAATGACCCCAAAGGTCAGACCCTGCAGCATAAAGACTCGGGACACGCTGCTTGTGCGGATACCCATAGCCTTCAGGATACCGATTTCCTTGGATTTCTGCACGGCGCTGATGGCCAGCACCGAGGCTACCCCCAGGATAACTGCGAGGAGCACAAAAAACTGAATCGTATAGCTGGAACTACTTTGGCTCTTGAGTGCGGTCAGGAGTGAAGCATTTGTTTTTTGCCAGCTGTCAAATTGGTAGCCGGGCAGTTTGTCACTCCATTCACCGGTGATTTGTTCGGCGAGAAAGACGTCATGAACCTGGAGTTCAAACGTGGTGACCTGGTCACCGATCCCTAAGAGAGAACTGGCTTGGCGCTGATCTAAGACTAGCCAGCGCTGGTTGATTGCACTAACGCCCAGGTCAAAAATCCCATCAACTATTAGAACCAGCGGGGTTTGTCCGGGCAACTCGAGGGAAATGGGATCACCGGCTTTAATCCCCAGATCGGCCGCGAGATCCATGCCCATCAGGACGGAATTGGAAATGGGCTGCCGGTTCCCGGCGATGATGGAGTTGGTGATGTCATAAAGCTGATCGGCAAGAGCGAGATCGAAACCGCGCAGTAAAACACTGCGTGTAACCTGACCGCGTCTTATTAAGCCGGTACCATCTACCACGGGCAGGACAGCCTGGATCCGTTGATCTGCCGCGAAAGCAGTTTCCAGCGTGTGCCATTCGCCAATGGGCCGCTGATCCTTTTGGGTCGTATCAACCGTGAGGACTTTTATGTCATTGAGGCTTTTACGCGCTTCCAAGGAGCCGGTTTCAGCGCTCGATACGACGATATGGGGGGAACGGCCTACGGTCTTCTCTATCAAGTCAGCCTGCAATCCATCAATCAGGGCAGTGAGGAAAACCATCACGGCCACCCCGATGGTAATTCCTAAAGCAATTAACAGGCTTTGGCCTTTATTTTCAGCTAAGAAGCGCCAGGCCAGCAGGAATTCAAATTTCAGGCTATTATGCATTGTCGTCAAGTCCTTTGGGTTGCGGGGCAACTTTCTGGCCTTCTTTTAAGTTCATAGGCTTAAGGACCAAGTCGCCTTCATTTATGCCTGACAAAATTACCACACCGGCTGGGGTGCGCAGTCCGGTCTGGACGGGGCGAAAATGAGCAAACCCGGATTCGGCCACCCACACGCCGCTTTGGTCTTGCTGAACCGTCAAATATTCCTCCGCGACAATGATCGCCTGATTGACTGAGGCACCAAATAATTGAACAGATACCAGCCTGCCGGGGTAGAGTTCCGGAATATTTTCCTCAAGACTCAATTCTGCGGTTAGAGATCCCTGTTCGGAGTTACCGGCAGGCTCAGTATAAACTACCTTGGCGGGCCACTTGGTAGTCTCAACGGTCGGAAGCCAAACTTCGGCTTGATTATCCAGGGCGGCTAGATCTGCATAACGTTGGTCAGGTTTAATGCATACCCGAGTGCATTGACTGGAAGAAATGGTGGCGACTTTGCCGTTTGTTTGGACGAGCTCCCCCTGAACAACAAATAATTCCAATACTTGTCCGTCAGACGGCGCTATAACTTTATGCTGTTCGAGCAGAAGTTCCTTGTTTTTCAACTCCAGCTCACGCTGCTGCAGTTCCTTTTGTAAAAGAGTTAAATTGAGCCGGTCGCTGTTCTGGATAGTATCCAGCGTTACTTTGGCTGAGCGGGCCCGTTCTTGAGCCAGCTTCAAATTATGGGACGCTTGTTCCAGTTCTTGCTGACTGATAGCCCCGGCCTGGGCCAGGGCTTGGGCGCGCTCGAAGTATGTTTGGGCTTGTTCGGCAGCCAGATCCAGCTCGATACTTCTCAGTTGAGCGTCTTCTTGGTTCTGCGCCGTCTCTGCTTTTTGCAGGTTTATGCGGGCAATCTCCACTGCTCCTTTGGCCTGGTCAAGTGCCAAACGAGCTTGCCGGTCATCAAGCTGGAGGAGGATTTCGCCCTTTTTGACTTGTTGTCCTTTTTGGACATTAATCTTCAGCACGGTACCGCTTGTTTGAGCGGAGAGATCAATGCTGGACTCAGGGATAACTTCACCGCTCAGAAGCAGTGAGGGTACATAGTCTTGTTTCTGCACGGCATAGGCAGGTATGGTCGGGACTTTCGACCACCACAGCCAAAAGAAAAAGGCGCATAGGCATACGGCAATCGCACCAATAATCTTTTTCTTATGTTTTTGAATTTCAATCAGCTCCGCTTCATCTTTTAGTTTTAGACACTAGCGTTGCATAAAGATTGAGTAAAAGAGTAAAGACGTAATCATCATAGACCAATTTACTTTATGCTACAGATATGTAATTATATGTTAAGGGGTTTTCTCCCTTGGTGGCTAAAAGGACTAGA
>JBMNTM010000066.1:0-8483 GCA_050945735.1 Desulfosporosinus sp. | reverse complement strand
CTGCGATAATTTACCGCCAAAATGACATATTCTTATTTCTTGCAAGAATTGTATACTTTGTTCATGTCTTTAAGTATGAAACATGTAATATAGAAATGATCCCGGGATTTATTTAACTTACGTGCCAATAATGGGCACTTTTTTATATTTCTTTTCTCGGTCATGATATAATCTACAGAACATGTACTTTGAAGGGAGTAATTAGATTTGGGTTTTCGTTTTGTGTTCGGCCGAGCTGGAAGTGGCAAGAGCACCCTCTGCTTGGAAGAAATTCGCAAAGAACTACGTCTGCAGCCTTGGGGAGCACCACTTATCCTCCTTGTCCCCGAACAGGCTACCTATCAGATGGAAGTAACTTTAGCTAATACCCCTGATTTTGGCGGAAGTTTGCGAGCTCAAGTCTTAAGCTTTCGACGGCTGGCCTGGCGAGTGTTTTCTGAAACCGGAGGAGGGCAAAAAGTCTTAATCAGTGCGATCGGCAAACGGATGCTTTTGCACCAAATCCTCTTAAAACATCGTCTTCATTTAAAAGCGTTCGCTCGCTCTGCCACTCGGTCCGGTATGGCTGATCAGCTTGCACAAGCGATCGGCGAATTTAAAGCTTACCGCATTACCCCAGAAGATTTGCGTAAAATTAAAGATACAAACGGACTTTTATTTGACAAACTCCAAGACTTAGCTCTTATTTATGAAGAATTTCAAGCAGCTTTAGGACAAAGAATTCGTGACCCTGACGATGAACTCGCGGTTTTGGCAGAAAAGCTGCCTTATGCATCCTATGTCCAAGGAGCACAGATATGGGTCGATGGGTTTACAGGATTTACCCCTCAGGAATTAGAAGTTTTAAGAATAATCATATCTACCGCAAAAGAAGTTGTCTTAACATTGCCACTTGATCCGGTTTTGCTTTCGGATGAACGCCAGCAGGAATCAGGGCCCTTTACAGTAGGAGAGGAGATATTTTCAGGTACTTGGCAAACTTATCAAGAACTAAAACGACTTATTGTTGAAACAGGTACACAGTTACACCCTCCTTACTTACTGGAAAATACGAAACGCTTTAAACATCCCTGGTTATGGCATTTGGAAAAAAATTTTTTTACTTATCCGACCGTGGTCTATCCAAATGAACCCCCTATTAATTCAGAGAGTTCTCTGGGGGAAGGAATACAGATCTTTTCAGCCGTCAACCGGCGGTCTGAAGTGGAAGGCGTTGCGCGGGAACTACGACGTTTAGCCAGGGACAAAGGACTCTGCTGGAATGAAATGGCTGTCATGAGTCGCGATCTTACAGGCTATCGTGAACTGATTACGCAAGTATTCACAGCCTATGAGATCCCCCATTTTTTAGATCAGAAACATTCTGTCCTTCATCATCCCTTGATTGAACTGATTCAAGCCATAATCGAAGTGGCAGAGAGCAATTGGGCTTACGAACCACTTTTTCGTTGCTTAAAGACAGACTTTTTTCCACTTTCCAGAGATTCAATCGATCGTCTGGAAAACTATGTGCTTGAACATGGAATACATGGAGAGAGTTGGAACAGGAACATTGCATGGAGATACCATCGTCAATGGTCTCTAGGTCAAAATGAAGAACAACTGGCCACCGAAATTAAATTGCAAGCAAAGCTGAACTCTACCAGACAGACTATATATGACCTTATGGCCCCATTTATCCAAAGGGTCGGACCAAACTACCAGGCCGACCAATTAACTGTACGAGAAATTACTGAAAATCTATACGCCTTCTTAGAAAGGCTTGATGTTCCAGCGACCCTAAAAATATGGTCGCAAAAAGCCCAGGCAAAGGGAGATCTCATTGAAGCTAAGCTCAACGCACAAATCTGGGAAGCCGTTATCCAAGTCTTGGACGAAATAGTTGCTGGATTAGGGAAAGAATGTATGGAACTCAAGGACTATGCCTTAATTCTTGCTTCTGGGCTGGAAGCAATCGAACTTGGGCTGATTCCCCCTGGGCTTGACCAAATCCTGGTTGGGTCATTAGACCGTTCACGAAATCCTGAAGTACGAGTTCTCTTTCTGCTCGGAGCTAATGAAGGAGTTCTTCCTGCTCGACCTGTCGCAACCGGCATATTTGATGCCGAGGAAAGGGAACAATTAGAAAAAGCGGGAGTCATTCTTGCCCCGAAGGGGAAGGCTCAGATATATGAAGAACAATTCTTTATTTATACAGCACTTACCCGCGCTACAGAAAAACTAGTTGTTTGTTATCCCTTAACAGATGAAGAGGGGAAAGGTCTGGCAGTTTCGCCGGTTGTCATACGACTGAAGCAGCTTTTCCCACTTGCGGACAGCTTCTTAGGAAATCAGGAGGACATTGAGCGCATTAGTCAAGCAGATTTTACCCTTCAAGCCTATGCTGAACAACTACGAACACTGCGCAAGAGGAAATCGCTTTCTCACCTTTGGAAGGCTGTTGAAATGTGGTTGGCTCAGGATCCTCATCGTCAAAAGCTAGTAAAACGCTTACGTTTAAGCCTCACAATACAAAATCAGGAAAACAGAATTCAACGCCCTCTGGCACGCCGTTTATACGGTAAACGCCTGAAGGCCAGTGTTTCTCGTTTGGAACAATACGCGAAGTGTCCTTTTGGACATTATGCCCAGTATGGATTAAAGCTTCGTGAAAGGCCCATCTATCAGCTATCGAGCCCGGATATGGGGCAATTCTTCCATGCTCTCCTGCATAATTTTGCACTCCAGTTGCAGGAACGAGGCTTAGATTGGGGAAAACTAACTAAGGAAGAATCCTGGGCTCTTGTCAGTGAACTGGCGGAAAATTTAATTCCGGGTCTTCAGCATGAGATTCTCCTCAGCAATGCCCGCTACCGTTATTTAGCTTATAAACTCAAACGAACTGTTCATCACGCTGTGCGAGTGCTCGGAGAACATGCCCGTCAAGGGAAATTTATTCCGATCAAACTAGAGGTGGGCTTTGGTCCGACAGAAACACTCCCAGGGGTCGAAATTCCATTATCAGAAAACGATTCCTTGCTTTTATGTGGGCAAATCGACCGTGTCGATGCCGCATTTTTAGATGGAAAAGTTTATTTGCGTATCCTTGATTATAAATCACGTGAATTATCTTTAGCGTTAGATTCAATCTATTATGGACTGAACCTTCAATTGCTCACTTATTTGAATGTTGCTTTGCAAGGCGCAGAAGTCTTGCTGAATACGACTTCAGCTTTGTCTTCGCAAGAAACCAGATCGGAAAAAGATTTCCCCCAGAAAATTCCTGCAGGTTTTTTGTATTTTCCAGTACTGGAACCTCAGTTGGAGGAGAAAATCCCCCTCACCTCAAAAAAATTAGAGCAAAATCGGATCAAGGCTGTCAAAGTGAGAGGTTACTTATTAGCCGATCCACGCGTCTTGAAAGCTATGGATTCTTCCTTATCCAAAGGGCAATCCGATTTACTCGGGCTCAAAATCAAGAAAGATGGAAATTTTACAAAAGGAGCAAATATCCTGACAGAAGAGCAGTTTTCTCTGCTTAGCGACTATCTATATCAATGGTTCCGCCAGACCGGAGAAGAGATATTGAATGGAAATATTTCCCTCTCCCCTTATCGGCGAGGAAAGAGTACAGGGTGCATGTATTGTTCTTATAAACCTGTGTGTCACTTTGACCCCTGCCTTCCGGAAAACCGATTCCGAGATCTGCCGGCTTTAAAACAAGAAGAAATATGGAGGCTCCTGCAAGGGCACTGAACAATTGGACACAAATGGATCAGCACCACATCACCAGGCAATAAGCCATTTCAAGGAGCTATTTATGGAAAATCAGAAAGTAGTTTTGAGTTAAAAAAATTCCTGTAAACCAAAAATACACGTTTTCCAGGAATTTTTTATTATATGCAGTTGTCATATTAGTAAAAATAAGCGTAAAAACTCTGTTTAATTTGCCCCTTCAAATTTCGTTGGGTGAAGACAGACAGTCTACGTTTCTAGAGTAATAAATCCTCCCCAGGTTTTATCGCTGCTATTTGGACTTCCGGATTCTTTTCTCCGGCAAGTTTAATAAATTCTTCAGCGTCCTGTATAAGAATAGGGAAGGTCATATAATGCATCGGAATTACTTTTTTAGGTTTCAACAATTTAAGACTATAACTGGCTTGAACGGGGTCCATTACGAAGACGCTTCCAATGGGTAAAAGAGCTAAATCAATATCATAAATTTCTCCGAGAAGTGACATTCCCGAAAAGATGCCCGTATCCCCTGCATGATAGATGGTTTTCCCATCTTCTAAAGTAATAATAAATCCTACGGGTGTTCCGTTGATGCTGGAATGAAAAGCTTGAGTCATAGTAACTTTGATATCTTTTACGACTACACTGCCTCCGATATTCATACCCATCCCAAAAATTATATTATCACTCTTCACTCCAGCTTCCTGCAAAGCTGCACATAATTCCGGTTGAACAATACATGTTGCATTTGTTGCTTCTATAAGAGCGGGGATATCACTTCCCAGGTGATCAAAATGGTCATGAGAAACCAAAATTATATCAGCTTTTTTAATATCTTCCCTTTTCACTGGGCAACAAGGATTTCCGGTTATCCATGGATCAATTAAAATTACTGTACCTGTCGAGGTTGTAATTTGAAATGCTGCGTGACCTAACCATTTGACACTGTGAGACATAATTTTACCCTCCCAAAAAATTTTATTACTTTTTCTACACTTCATTCTACATTAAAATGAGAATACCTCTTAAGAGGATACCTTACTTCTAATAATTTTAAAAGTATGCCCCAACCTCCTATCAGGAGGTTGGTAATGTAAGCTATCCAATATGGCTTTACATCTAGAGGCGCGGTTACTCTGCTAAGATACTCATAGAAGAATAGCTTTTTTGGGTTATAATATATGTAAATAAGTGCTTGTCAAAAAATCTAAGACAAAATATCTTCGCAAATGTATAATAAACTTTTTAGTAAAATCTGAATGGTATTTACTGGAAACTTTTTTTGCTAAATCTGTTTGCTAAATCTGAATGTTTAGCTAAATCTAAGTGTCATTAAAGAAACCCAAAACTGAAAGATGGAGCGTTTGCGTAAATAAACCTACAGAAGGAGGAGAGCCGGGTGAAAAAAACCCACTGGACAGCGGAACAAAGTGCTGCAATTGAGTTACGAGGAAGTCTCTTGATTGCTGCTGCGGCTGGTTCAGGTAAAACGGCTGTTCTTGTAGAACGGTTGATCCATCGAATCACAGATGATAAAGAACCTGAGGATATAGATCGTTTCCTTGTCGTTACCTTTACTAAAGCAGCAGCGAATGAGATGCGTGAACGTATCGGCAAGGCTTTAGATGATGCGATATTTCATGAACAAGAGACTCGCGAAATCGAACGTCTTCTCCGCCAACGCACCCTGCTTCATGGAGCGAGCATTATGACGTTACATTCTTTCTGTTTAGAGTTAATTCGAAAATATTTTTACCGGCTTGAACTTGATCCGACTTTTCGGGTTACGGATCAAGCTGAGGCTGACCTACTCCGGCTAGATGTAATCGAAGACCTCTTTGAAACCAAGTATGAACAGAATGATCCTGCCTTTTTGAAGCTGGTTGATGCCTTTGGATCGGATCGTGACGATCAACCGTTGATGGAACAAGTTTTACGCCTTTATGAATTTGCCTATAGTCAACCCCACCCGGCAGTATGGCTGAGTGAACTTAATAAAGCCTATGTATGGGATAATATCGAATCTTTCATGCAGAGCGCTTGGGGAAAAGCTATTCGCCAAGCACTCCAGGACATTGTAAGTGAAAGTTCGAATTTACTGAAACGAGCCGAACAAATTGCTAAAAGTCCAGGAGGACCTATCCTCTACACGGCAACTTTACAAGATGATTTAAAGCGAGTTCGCCTATTAAACCACGTATTAAATGAGGGACATTGGGCTGAGATAGAAGCACAGATCCAATCTGTTATCAATTACTCCAGACTGCCGGCCATACGTTCGAAATCTAAGGAAAGTTCTGTTAACAATGCCGATGCAGCCTTGCAGAAGTCGTTACAAGAAGAATGCAAAAATCTGAGGAATGAGGCTAAGAAAAAGCTTAATTCTTTTTACAATAAGGTCTTTGCATATTCCCCGAAAGACCAGCTTTCTGCTTTGCGTGAGATGGGTATAATGGCACAAACACTTGGCAACTTAGTGAGTGAATTTTCTCAGCTTTATTCTACGGCTAAGATGTATCGTAACGTCTTGGATTTTATTGACTTAGAACATTATGCGCTTCGATTACTGGAGGAAAAGGGCGAGGCTTCTTCGATCGCCCAGGAGTTAAAAAAATATTTCGTGGAAATATTGGTAGATGAATATCAGGATATCAACCCAGTTCAAGAACACATTTTGCAGCTTATATCCCGGCAAAATGAGTCCCCCAATCTCTTTATGGTCGGAGATATCAAACAAAGTATTTATCGTTTTCGCATGGCAGATCCCAGCTTATTTCTAAACAAATATAACTCCCTGCCGCATTGGCATACTGGAATTCCCGGCAGTAAGACTCCGAGCGAGATGGTAATTGATTTAAACCGCAACTTCCGAAGTCGTATTGAAGTAGTGGAGGGGGTTAATTTTTTATTTCGTCAGATTATGACAAAAGGTACAGGAGAAATCCCTTATGACGATTTTGCAGCCTTACTCTATGGCGCGTCATTTGTATCTGGCCAGGATCAAGTTCGTACAGCTGAAGGACCGATAGAAACTCACCTTATTGACCTCAAAAATATTAAAAACCAGCTTGTCATTTCTTCCGAATCTGCCCCAATGGAAGGCGACTCAGGCAGTGAAAATAAATTAACCACTGAAATTGAAGAAACTATATTCCCAGAAGATCTTGAGGAGGCTCGCCTCGAGGCACGTCTGGTCGGTGAACGGATACAGCGTATTGTTCAAGGGGCAGAATTTCAGATTTATGATCAAAAGCTTAAGGATTTTCGACCGGTCCAATACTCTGATATTGTAATCTTGATGCGTTCTTACTCAGCAGTTGCCTCAATCTACGTGGAAGAATTCCAAAATGCCAATATACCGGTTTATGCTGAAACAACAACCGGTTACTTCAGGGCTAGTGAAGTAGAAACGATATTGTCCCTTCTGAAGATTATCGATAACCCTCACTTGGATATTCCTTTGGCTGCAGTATTGCGTTCTCCACTGGTTGGCCTGAACGGGAGTGAGTTAGGTAAAATTCGAATGATGCTGCCCGAAGGAGATTTCTATGAATCGTTAACTATTGCTGTATGGGCAGGTTTGAATGATGGAAGTATATCTCAGGAAAGAATCAAAGATTTTAAACAAATCTTAGGACACTACGAAGAATCCTTGGAGCGCAAGCTTCAAAAGGCACACCTGATATTGGCTGCAGCGCCAACATTGAAGGATAAAATTACGGATTTTTGGTTTAATTTACAAACCTGGAGAACATTATCTCGTCATAAATCTTTAGCTGACCTTCTCTGGTCTCTATATGAAGAGACAGGGTACTTAACTTATGTCGGAACGTTACCGTCAGGCGCTCAACGACAAGCTAATCTGCGGGTACTCTATGACCGTGCCAGGCTCTTTGAAGAAACACGATATCGCGGTTTATTCCGCTTTCTCCGCTTTCTGGATCGCTTTCAAGAACAAGGCAAAGATATGGGAAATGCTCGTGCGCTGGGAGAAACTGAAGACGTCGTCCGCCTGATGACGGTTCATGCCAGCAAGGGCTTGGAATTTCCTGTGATTTTTGTTGTCGACCTGGGGCGTACGTTTAATACCCAAAGCCTCAAAGGGAAGGTGCTTCTTCACTCCAAACTAGGAATCGGAATGCCAATTATCGATACAGAAAATTATGTACGTTATCATTCTTTGATTCACTACGCAGTTAAGCAAGTTTTAACTCAAGAATTGTTGGCAGAAGAGTTGCGCATCCTTTATGTTGCCCTTACACGTGCCAAAGAACGATTGTTTCTCTATGGGACTATAGATAATTTAGATAAGACACTTCTCAAATGGCAGCGTACTTCAGAATGGCAAGAGGTTGCCCTACCGGAAGAGCTACTCCGAAGTGCCAAATGCTTTCTGGATTGGATTGGACCAGCACTGGCCCGCCATCCCGAAAATTTCTTCGGCGAAGGTGCGGGACAATCTGCCTTGCCCATTCCGGAGATTAATTCACGATGGGAGATCCATATTCATCAAAACATAGGAAAGAGCATTACCACAAGTTCAGAAAATAAATTAGACATTGAGCAATCCCAACAACCTCAAAAAAAGAAAACAGTTGCGGTTCAGGATGAATCAAGAGATTTAAATAAAGCAAAAACTGCCTAGCATTGGTTCACAGAAGTTAACCGTCGGCTCAGTTGGCACTACCCATACACTGATTCTGTTCGGCAAGTAGCGAAAACAAGTGTCAGTGAACTGAAGCGTCAATACAACTGGCAGGTAACTGAAG
>JBMNTM010000065.1:0-8615 GCA_050945735.1 Desulfosporosinus sp. | reverse complement strand
CTAAAGTGCAAGGTTTTTAGCCAATTTTTCAATATTTCCTTGCATTAGAATTCGACATATAGACCCTATAACCCTTGTAATTTCGCGATTTTTAGCTATTCAGCAAGCCCTAATTATAAAGAGTCAATTACTTGATTATATAATAAATTATTTGCACAGCCATATGCCTACAATAATCATATGGGAAGGATGGTGAAGCCAAGTGAATACAGATAAGACTGCTGATAGATATGGCTTTGTTCACCTTCATACCCATACGGAATTTAGCCTGCTCGATGGAGCAGCACGCATAAAAAATTTAGTTAAGCGTGCGGTTGAATTAAAAATGAAAGCTTTGGCTATTACTGATCATGGAGTAATGTATGGCGTCATAGACTTTTATAAGGCTTGTCTTAAAGCGGGGATCAAACCAATTATCGGATGCGAAGTCTATGTAGCTCCCCATAAACGGACGGATCGGACGCCTGGAAAGGATGATGCCAATTATCATTTAGTACTGCTTGCTGAGAATGAAGAAGGGTATCACAATCTAATTAAGCTGGTATCCATGTCTCATATAGAAGGATTTTATTATAAACCGCGTGTAGATAAAGAAATTCTTCGCCAGTATTCCTCGGGGATTATTGCTCTTAGCGCTTGTTTGGCAGGGGAGGTAGCAAGCTGCCTTTTACAGGAACAATTAGAGTTAGCTATTAATGTTGCTCTCGACTATGAGGAAATTTTTGGAAAAGGGAATTTCTTTCTCGAAATCCAGGATCACGGTTTACCAGAGCAACGTAAAGTACTTTCAGAAATGTGGAAGGTGCATGAACGCACCGGGATTCCGCTGGTGGCGACCAATGACGTACATTATGTTTATCGTGAGGATGCTTTTGTCCAAGACGCTTTGCTTTGCATCCAAACCGGGAAGACCTTAGCGGACACTGCACGGATGAGTTTTTCCAGTCAAGAGTTCTACCTCAAATCTGAACATGAAATGGTGCTGCTGTTTGGAGAACATGCTGAGTTATTGGAAAATACTGTTCGCATCGCCGAACGTTGTCAAGTAGAATTGCAATTTGGAGGTAATTTTTTACCAGTATTTGATGTTCCCGCAGGATATACGTTAGATAGTTATCTTGAAGTAGAATGCCGCAAGGCTTTTCCGCGTTTCTATCCGCACATGACGGAAAAGGAACGCGTTCGCCTTGATTATGAACTCCAAGTAATTTCCCAGACCGGTTTTGCGGGGTATTTTTTGATTGTTGCTGATTTTTGCCGTTATGCCAGGGGAAACGGCGTAGTTGTCGGCCCCGGTAGGGGTTCTGCGGCGGCAAGTATGGTTGCCTATTTACTTGGGATTACATCAGTTGACCCGCTGCGCTTTGATCTTCTGTTTGAACGATTTTTGAATCCGGAACGAATATCTATGCCGGATATTGACATCGACTTTGACCCAGACGGCCGGGAACGTGTAATCCGTTATGTTACCGAAAAGTATGGTGCAGATAAGGTATGCCAAATTATTACCTTTGGAACCATGGGGGCTAAAGCAGCAATCAGAGATGCAGGAAGGGTTTTAGCTATGCCTTTGGCCAGGGTCGATAGAGTAGCGAAAGCAATTCCCTCGGATTTGGGCATCACCTTAGAGAAAGCCTTAAGTGTATCCCCGGATTTAGCCCGAATGATCGAAGGGAATGAAGAGATTAAAAGGCTCTACATCTTAGCGAGGTCTCTCGAAGGTATGGTTAGACACGCATCAACACATGCGGCGGGGATCGTCATTGCTAAGGAACCCCTTATCAATCACCTCCCGCTTCAGCGGACGTCAGATGACTTTGTCATGACCCAATTCCCGATGAAAACTGTTGAGGAAATTGGGCTTCTGAAGATGGATTTTTTAGGTTTGCGCAATTTAACTATTTTGCACGAGACTGTGCGAAGAATCGAAGAGACACGTGGGTTAAAACTGGATTTACAGACTCTGCCCCTGGATGATCCCAAGACGTATATGTTGTTAGCATCGGGAAACAGTACCGGGATTTTTCAGTTGGAAAGTAGTGGTATGCGTGCGATCCTTAAGGAACTTAAGCCTACCTGCTTTGAAGATATTATCGCAATTTTGGCTTTATACAGACCAGGCCCGATGGAACAAATTCCTGAATTTATCCGTCGAAAACACGGCGGGAAGTTCAGTTATCTGCATCCAAAGTTAGAACTTATTCTCAAATCTACTTACGGGATTATTGTTTATCAAGAACAAGTTATGCAGATTGCTCGTGACATTGGGGGCTATTCGCTAAGCCGAGCAGATTTACTTCGCCGGGCAATGGGAAAAAAGAAAAAAGAAATTATGGAAGAAGAACGTCAAATTTTCACTCAAGGATTACAGGATAAAGACGGGAAATGGATTATTCCGGGTGCACTTCGGATGGGGCTAACTTTTCATGAAGCAGAAGAAATTTTTGATTTAATGGCTAAGTTTGCGGAATATGGCTTTAATAAAGGACATGCAACGGCCTATGCGATGATTTCTTATCAAACGGCCTATTTAAAAGCAAACTATCCTTTAGAGTTTATGGCGGCGCTCTTAAGTACTGTGATGGGCTCGTCAGACAAAGTGTCTTTTTATATTCAAGATGCAAAGTTAAGCGGAATTCAAGTACTTCCCCCAGATGTGCAATATAGTCAAGTTGGGTTTTCTACGGAAGAACAAGCAATACGCTTTGGCTTGGGAGCTATCCGCAATGTGGGCTTCAATGTTGTAGAGAAAATTTTAGAAGCACGTGAAGATGGCTTCTTTAAATCCTTCGATGATTTCTGTTTACGCGTTGATCAAAAAGTATTAAATCGTCGGGTTCTGGAAAGCCTGATCCGTGCTGGCGCCTTTAGCACATTTTGTTCCCGGGCTCAAGCTCTTACTGTACTGGATCAGGTATTGGATTCGACTAGTCGGCGGCAAAAGGATAGGCTTTCCGGCCAATTCTCTCTTTTCGATTTTGATAAAGAATTAGATGAAGGTATACAATTGCCAGATTGTCCGGATTTCACAGAACGAGAGATCCTTGAGATGGAAAAGGAATACCTGGGTCTCTACTTAAGTGGTCATCCTCTTTCCTCTGTTATGCCTCAACTTAAGTCCTTCATTTCTTCAGATATTCTAACTTGTCTGGAGAGTGAGGAGGAGAAGAAAGTTGCCTTAGGTGGACTGGTAACGGGTTTTCGGCAGAATGTAACAAAAAAGGGCGAGATGATGGCTAGTTTTGTTCTTGAAGACTTAACGGGAGGGATAGAGGTCTTAGTTTTTCCGAGAGTCTTTATGCAAACCCGTGATCTAGATGATGACCAAGTAATCGTAGTTGTTGGGAAATATATCATCAGCGATGACAAGAAAAAAATATTTGCTGAGAAAATTATTCCACTTGAGAACTTATTGTCCGCTAAAGAGTTATCACCGTACTCTCAAGTAACATCTGTCCCAGTCCAAAAAAAGAATCCTGCTCTGTCGGCAATGATTGAAAAACAACTGTTTTTAAGATTTGCCACAAATAATAGTAAGCTGTTGGAAACGACAATAAACATCCTAAAACGATTTCCTGGAAGCCAACCGGTGTATATTTACTTTGAAGATACCGGGAAAGTCATAGAAGGAAATCGTCGGTTTTGGGTAAGTGACGAGCAGGACTTGGAGATAGCACTTTACGAAGCAATTGGCAAGCATAATGTAATATGGAAATTAGCAAAAAAATTTGCATAATAGTATTAAACAGAAGCAGGATTCTTAATATTTAAGGCGAAATTATGAAAATATTCTAATAAAAAGGAGATTTAATGTGCGTACAGCGATTTATCCGGGAACATTTGACCCGGTAACCAATGGACATCTCGATATATTGATTCGCGCAAAGAAGCTGTTTGAAGAAGTAACTATTGCCATTGCAGTGGATAGTAAAAAAACGACCTTGTTTACATTAGAAGAGAGAATGGAATTACTGTCGGAAGCAACGAAAAATATGTCGAATGTTAAAGTCTGTGTTTATGAAGGGTTGACAGTTGAATTTGCACGGCAATGTGGAGCCGTAGCCATTCTTAGGGGATTGCGCGCCTTTTCCGATTTTGAATATGAAACTAAACTCGCCTTAATGAACAAGAAGATTGCCTCAGATATTGAAACAGTTTTCCTGATGACCCAAGGTGAATTCTCCTATATAAGTTCCAGCGCAATCAAATGGGCTGCTAAATTACGTGCTGGGATTTCAGATTTTGTACCAGCGCATGTTGAAAGGGCATTACTCTCTAAATTTGCTAACTCTTGCACTGATTCGAATATTGTCGATTAGGGGGCTTAACTTAAAGGGTACATTTATTACATTTGTTGCACAATCAGATGGGCTATGGTATCATAATAATTCAATAAGGGGGCTTTTACTGAATGTGGACTGTTATCTATATTGCACCCAATAAGTTAATAGCAGAAAAATACAAAAGTATTCTTTCAGAAGAAGGGGTGCTCGTTCAACTTCGCCTAATTGGTTCGGCGCATCTTGGTGATCATGCTTCAGTCGAAATTCTGGTTCTGGAATCGGAAGCCGAAGAAGCGCATGAAATTATTACCAATGCTATTAGGAATTAATTATGTTCAAAGATATATTCGGAAAAACAAAGTATGTTACTATTCAGTCCGCTCCAATACCGGAACGTAATCCCTCTGATGTTGCTCAAACAAAACCTATGATTACGCGTAAGAAAGAACTTCCTGATGGTCTTTGGGTTAAATGTCCGAAGTGTGGGGAAGTACTTTTCGCTAAAAATCTCGAAGAAAATGCACGGGTTTGTACAGCTTGTGAGTATCATTTTCGAATTTCCGCTAGGGTACGCCTTGGTTTTTTGGTAGACGAAAACAGTTTTGAAGAATGGGATTCTGAGATGTTTTCCTTAAATCCTCTGGAGTTTCCAGGTTATCAAGATAAGCTTTTGGAAGCCCAAGAAAAGTCAGGTATGATGGAAGGCGTGCTCACAGGACGTGCTGAGATTGAGGGAGTTCCTGTAGTACTTGCTTTCAATGAAGCTGATTTTATGATGGGCAGTATGGGCTCTGTAGTAGGAGAAAAGATTGTTCGGGCAATTGAACGGGCAATTGATTTGCGCTTACCAGTGGTAATTTTTTCTACTTCCGGGGGTGCTCGGATGCAAGAAGGAATACTCTCCCTTTACCAGATGGCGAAAACCAGTGCTGCTTTGGGTCGATTAGCTGAAAAAAAGTTACTATATATTTCGGTACTCACTGATCCCACCTTCGGGGGGATTACAGCCAGTTATGCTTCACTTGGGGACATCTTATTAGCCGAGCCAAATGCATTAATTGGATTTACAGGACCACGGGTAATTAAGCAAACAATGAGGAAAGAACTGCCCGCAGGGGCACAAACGGCTGAATTTAATCAAGAACATGGCTTTATTGATCTGATAGTTAAACGTGTTCAAATGCGTTCAACTTTGGCAAGATTGTTGCGATATCATCAGGAAGGGGCTCAGTATGGCGCAACTGTTTGATTTTGAAAAACCTATTGTTGAGTTAGTAGAGAAGATTTCAGAACTACAGAAGTTCTCTGCTGACCGGGATATTGACCTTTCCCGGGAAGTCGCCACCCTTGAAAATAAAGTAGCACTTTTGAAGAAAGAGATATACGGAAACCTTGATCCCTGGCAGAAAGTTCAGATCGCCAGACATCCTGAACGACCTAATTTTTATGACTATGTTCCACTCCTTTTTGAAGATTTTATGGAACTCAAAGGAGATCGTTTTTTTGCAGATGATCGTGCGATTGCCGGCGGAATTGCGCTTTTTCGTGGAACAGTAGTAACGGTAATCGCCCAGGTTAAGGGTAAAGGCACGAAGGAGAATATTAAGCGTAATTTTGGTATGCCACATCCTGAAGGATATCGTAAAGCGTTGCGCCTGATGGATCAAGCTGAAAAATTCGGACGCCCGATATTAACATTTATAGATACTCCTGGAGCTGCTTGTGATTTAGGGGCAGAGGAACGAGGACAAGGTGAGGCTATTGCCAGGTGTATTTTGGCGATGGCAGGTTATCATGTACCAGTGATCAGTACGGTCATCGGTGAAGGTGGAAGCGGTGGGGCGCTTGCCCTTGGGGTAGGTAATGTAATCTTGATGCTTGAACATTCCTTTTATTCAGTCATTGCCCCAGAAAGTTGTGCCTCAATTCTTTGGCATGATATCACTAAGGCTAAAGAAGTAGCATCAGCTTTAAAGTTTACAGCTCAGGATCTGTTAAAACTTGGGATAGCGGATGAGGTAATACCAGAACCTCAAGGAGGAGCTCATTACAACTTAAAGAAAACTGCAGAAGAATTATCCCAGGTTATCGCTAAGCATCTCGAACGCTTGCGTTCGGAGACACCGGAAGCACTGCGCGAAAAACGATATCAGAAGTTAAGGGCAATTGGAGTATATAGTGAAAATGTTCCAGTTAATTTATCAAAGGGTCTTGACTAAATCTAATTAATAATGGTATTATTTTATAGTCGTCTTTAATGGACGAACCACTATAGTGTTTCACCTCCAATGGTAGGCTATAGTCAGAAAATTAAAAATTATGCCGGTGTGATGGAATTGGTAGACGTGCGGCACTCAAAATGCCGTGTCCACTGGACGTGTCGGTTCGAGTCCGACCACCGGCACCAGAGATTAATAGCTCTTGAAATCGTAGCGAATTTCAAGAGCTTTTTTATACCGTGATTTCCTTTGTACTTGCTATTTTTATAAAAGGCCAGACAAAAGCTGCTTCCTTGAATGGGGTTTTAAACAAACGCTTCTTTGCGCCTATAAATTATTAAAATTTTTCCTGAATTAATTTTTCAATTGTGTTTGTATCTTCATGGAGGTTTAAGTGTTTGACTGCAGGTCCTTCAATAATATCTCCATTATTGGAAAACCTTGAGCCATGGCAAGGGCAGTCCCAGGATGTTTCGGCAGAATTCCAAGTTAATTCACAGCCCATATGTGTACATGTTGTATTTACGATGTGTAGATTACCCTGTTCATCACGATGTGCTCCTACTTTTTGGTCATTTGCTTTAATGATTTTTCCTTCTCCTCGTTTTATTTCAGTATTTTTTTTCAGCGGGGAAAGTTTTCCTTCAAGTAATTGATCTGCAACATTTAAGTTTTGAACAACAAAATTTTTAACAGAAGCTGAGATGGTTAGACGTGCGGGGTTATAAACATCTTGCCAAGCGCTTTTTCCACTAATTATTAAGTCCCTGAGAATCATTGCTGAGGCAATGCTGTTGGTCATTCCCCACTTGCCATAACCGGTCGCAACATACAAATTAGGGGTTTTTGCAGTAAAATGTCCAACATAAGGCAGACCATCCAAAGTCATGCAGTCTTGAGTTGACCATCGATAAGGAATTTCCTCTACCGTAAAAACCTTCTTGGCGAAATCTACCAATGCTTCGTATCTTTTGGCTGTATCCTTACTTTGTCCGGCTTTGTGCCTCTCACCACCTACGAATATTAATTCGCCATGTTCAGACATTTGATTGCGAAATGAATGCCCGGACTCTTCTGCTGCTATATACATGCCGCCTGGATAATTTTCTTTGGCTTTAACAGCAACAACATAAGATCTGTCTTGGTAAATTCTGGTAAAAAATAAACCCGGTTTATTATAACAAGGGTAATGAGTGGCAAGAATTAGTTTTTTGGCAGTTACCTTTTTTCCTTGACTTGTAATAATTATATAGGTACCTTTTTTTTCTTCAATATCAATGACACGACTTTGTTCATATATCTTGCCACCACTGTTGAAATAATCTTTTGCAAGAGATAGTAATAATTTTCGTGGATGAAATTGTGCCTGATTATCAAAACGCACTGCTGCTTTCACCGGAAAAGACAAAGGTATTTCCTCCAAATAAGTAGCTTTAATTCCGAGTGAAGAGGCAACTTTTACTTCATCACTTATTTTCTTAATATATTTATCTTGTAATGTATAAATATAGGCAGATTGAGGGGAAAAATCACATTCGATTCGATTATCATTAGCTATTTTTTCAATCATGCGAATAGCTGACTCGTTTGCATCCGCATATTGTTGTGCAAATTCCTTACTCATTTGACTTTTAATTTTACTATAAATCAGTCCATGCTGAGAAGTAATTTTTGCTGTTGTATGCCCAGTTGTACCTTGAAGAATACGATCTGCCTCAATGATTGCTGTTTTTAGACCTTCTTTATTTATCAGGTAGGCACAGGAGATACCGGTAATACCACCTCCGATAATTGCAATATCAACTTTAATATCATCATTTAAAATCGGATAATCATCTTGGGAAGTTGAAGCTATCCAATAAGTATTGGGTGTTGGTAACTGATTTAAGTTTTTTTGTTCTTCTATATGCATGAAAATTCCTCCTATAATTATTGCTAGTTCAAGTATTTGTACAACGGCTCTTTTTTATGATTTATTTCTGGTTGTTATTGTATATGCTAATCTAAAAGTAGACCAGTTTAGTACCCCGTGCTAAACAAAAAGTTGACCACCTTGAGCTCCTTCCCTGTTATGATGGATTTGCGAGAAAACATCAGACAGGGGGAAAGGAAA
>JBMNTM010000064.1:0-8632 GCA_050945735.1 Desulfosporosinus sp. | reverse complement strand
GACAGTGATGGTAAGTATATTTATTCCATATAGAAAGTGTTATGTACTAAAGATAAAACTCCTTCTTCCATAATCCGTTCGGAAAAGATTTGTCCATCTTTTTTATATCTCCGGGGAAGTCGGGAATTTGCCACAGTCCGGCGCAAAGGGATCTCAACCTCATCCCCCAGTGCACATTCCTGCATCCCGACATCAATTACAGTTAGCTGCATACCTATTTTTCCGGCTACCTGAACCGTCTTACCCTTCAGTTCCACCCGTTCTTGCCCAAGGAAAACACCAAATAAAGCAGCAAGATTTTTAATCACAATCTTAAGAAAATCAACCCAGCCTTGGGGGGTAAAATGCGGTTCTAACCCAAACCCATCCGCATACCCCACCGGGATCACAGCAAGCTGAGTTTCAGCCTTGGTACGATAGATACTATAATACCCTACATAAGTCCCTTTAGGGACTTTACGCAAATGCACTATTTTGCTTTTGGCAACCCAGGGATCGCTTAGTTTTAATATTTCACGGAATCCTTGCCCCGGATAATGTCCAATCAGCAATGTCCCAATTCGCACAAAGTTATGATGCCACTCGGGGTAATCAAGAAAAGCCGCACTGTTACAAACATGTTTCCAGGTCGGATGAATCCCCAATTCATTCAAACGCTGCGTGAAAGATGTAAAACGTTCATATTGCTCAAATGTATAGGCCTTATCCCTATGGGCTGCACGAGCGAAATGAGTGTATACGCCTGTAACCTGAAGATGGGGGGCCATTTTCAGAGAACAAGCAAGCTCTTCCAATTCGGAAAATTGAAAACCTGTTCTCCCCATGCCTGTCTCTACCTTGAGATGCACCTGAACCGACATAGAAGGTTCCGAAGCTGCACAAACCTCATTCAGCTCCGGAATCGCAGATAATTCAGAGAGTGTTAACTGTAACTGAGCCGCAATGGCTTTGGGCCATTCTTCCTGCGTCGTGGGACCGAGCACTAGAATCAGGCCCTCGATTCCATGCTCACGCAAAATCAACCCTTCTTCAACCCTTGTAACCGCAAAAGCTTCACAGCCTGCGCGCGCCAAGGCGCGCGCAACTTCTACTGCGCCTAAGCCATAGGCATCTGCTTTTACAACTGCCATACACCTTGATTCAGATTGGAGATGCTTAACTATTTCTTGATAATTCCGTACTACAGCATCAAGGTCAACCTCAATCCAAGTTCCGGTCATGATATTTATCCCCTCCGCGTTCGCCGCAGTTTACCGATTATTCCCTTTAAAACGTCTGAATAGAGCGGTTCCAAGCGATTCCAGAGAAAGTAGATTACCGGGCGATACACCAGGTCCCATTCTCCGATGAATTCTGTATACTGGCCGTTAAACCCCTTCTTAAAGCGGTAAAGCCCGTAAAGCGGGTTGTCTTCCGTTAAATGCCCCGGAACCCCCCGGAAATCATAAAACGTGCAGCCCAGCGATTTTGCCCAGCGAATCATCTCCCATTGAATCAGGTAATTGGGCATGACATTGCGATGAGCGTTTGACGAAGCACCATAGATATACCAGGCTTTATCTCCCAGCACAAAAGCCAAGGTTCCGGCGATGATTTTCCCTTGATACTCGGCAAGGAATAATTCTCCCATGCCTGCCGGAACCAGGGAATCGTATAGATCTTCAAAATAAGAATACGCGCGCACCAAGAAGCGGTCACGTTCGGTTGTTTCCTTTAATACCCGATAAAATTCCGGCAGATCTTCACGCGTCCCGCGCCGGATTTGGACCCCTCTTTTCTTCGCCAGGCGAATGTTGTAACGTGTCTTCTGGTGCATATTAGCCAGTAACGTTTCCTCACTGGGGGAGATATCCAAGCGAAACACATATTTCGGTTGTACTCCCTCAAATCCCTTGCCGCTCTCAGCAGAGCGAAAGCCTTTGGATAATAAATATTGTTCCAATTCTTTTTCCGAAGACGGCACATCCGGGTCCACCTTAAGAAAAATAGCACCGCGAGCTTTTGCTAACTTGCGAATCTCCGCCAGTACCAAGTCAAATAACTCGACATTCTTCCAGTCCAGCACCGGTCCGCGCGAAATGTAAAATATGGGAATACCTACTACAGGAATTTTGCGTTCAAGAACAGAGGCTGCCGCAACAATTTCGTAATTATTTTCTATAACCAAGCGCCAGGGTGTCCATCCTGTCCGGCTTTTAATCTCTCCCCACTCCCAGGACTGAAGCACATGCCCTTTTCGGGCCTTTGCCAAAAAGGCATTAAAGCGTGTACGTTCACTTTTGTCAATCCACCTTGCAACATAGGCCACTGTTCAAGCCCCCTTCATCTTGCCATTGATTCCATTCTTTCCAAGGTCTTTCTCTTCTAATCAGTAACATTAAACGGGAAGATAAAGAGTTCGGGCCAGACCCTTAATAAGGGTTAACCGAACTCTTTCTGGAAGTGACGTAAAACCGAGCATTGTGTCACACTAGTCCTTTAGTGTCGCCCGAATAAACTCTTTAAAGAGTGGATGTGCCCGGTTCGGGCGAGATTTAAATTCCGGATGGAACTGGGAGCCCACAAACCATGGATGATCCGGATATTCAACAATTTCCACCAGACGACCATCCGGTGATGTCCCCGAAAACTTCAATCCTGCCTCCTCAAGTTCAGCGCGAAACTGATTATTGATTTCATAGCGGTGGCGGTGACGCTCAAACACGATTGGTTCTTGATAAGCTTTATATACCAGGCTATTCTCTGCCAGCTTCGTTGGGGAAATGCCTAAACGCATGGTACCGCCTTTTTCTTCAATCCCTTTTTGCTCTGGGGGGATGTCAATGATTGGGTATGGTGTGTCCGGATCAAATTCAGTACTGTTGGCCCGTTCCATACCACAGACATGGCGGGCAAATTCTATGATAGCAGTTTGCATTCCTAGGCAAATTCCTAAAAATGGGATTCTTTGTTCTCTTGCATAACGACTCGCTTCTATTTTACCCTCAATTCCGCGGTAGCCGAATCCTCCCGGAACAAGGATGCCGTCAACGCCCGTAAGGTACCGTTCAACGCCTTCTTTTTCTATGTTCTCTGAATTTACCCAACGCAGGTTTACTTTTGCCCCGTGCTCGGAACCAGCTGAACGTAAAGCTTCAGCAACACTCAAGTAGGCATCAGGGAGTTCCACGTATTTGCCCACAATCGCGATTTCGGTCGTTCGGGTCGGGGATTTAATTCTCTCCACCATTGCTTTCCACTTTGTCATATCTGCCGAAGGGGCCTCAATACCGGCGCGACGAAGAACAATATCATCGAGTCCCTCTTCCTGGAACTTTAAAGGAAGTTCATAAATGGTTGATGCATCCAAAGCCTGAATGACAGCTTCCGGTTCAACGTCACAAAAGAGAGCCAATTTCTCCTTCATTTCAATAGAAAGTGCTTTCTCTGAGCGACAAACAATAATAGTAGGTTGAATACCGATTCCCCGTAATTCTTTAACCGAATGCTGTGTCGGTTTTGTTTTCAGTTCTCCGGACATACGCAAATAAGGGACTAAAGTAACATGTATGTAGATGACATTTTCTCGCCCAATGTCATTTTTCATCTGCCGTATTGCCTCGAGAAAAGGAAGGGATTCAATATCACCGACCGTTCCGCCTATCTCAGTAATCACAAAGTCCGGATGACTTTCCCGTGCCACTCGGTAGATTCTTTCTTTGATTTCATTGGTAATATGCGGAATGACCTGAACAGTTCCCCCCAGATAATCCCCTCTCCGTTCCTTCCGGATGACTGACCAGTATATTTTACCTGTCGTTACATTACTATTTTTCGAAACCGGTACATCAATAAAGCGCTCATAGTGGCCTAAATCCAGGTCTGTTTCTGCGCCATCATCTGTTACAAACACTTCGCCGTGTTGATACGGACTCATGGTTCCTGGATCAATATTAATATAGGGATCGAATTTTTGTATGGCCACTTTAAGACCCCGATTTTTCAGAAGACAACCCAAGGATGCTGCCGTGATTCCTTTGCCAAGGGAAGACACAACACCGCCCGTTACGAAAATAAATTTTGTCATGAGCTTTCCATTTCCTTTCAGACCTTTTATAGAAAACTTGGCTAGCGGCGTACCTTCAGACGACTTCGGCAGGTAAAGTAAAACCAACTTTCACGATTTCTCACCAGTCTATCTTCTGAAACAAAACACATAAATAAAGCTAGTCCGAGAGCCGCACTAGCTTGTTTCTCACCAAGTTCTGTACTATGTTCTTATTTTAACTAGACTTTAAAAGGATGTCAAGAAAAAAGACACCCTTAAAAATGTTGTTTGCTACCATTTTGTTTGACTCTCCTCTGTCTTGTCAAAAGTATCGTCCGTTACTACCTCTTCATCCAAGGCCTCTTCATCCAAGGCCTCTTCATCCAAGGCCTCTTCATCCAAGGCCTCTTCATCTAACATATCTTCATCTAATATATCCTCATCAAATTTTTCCGGATCTAACTTCTCTTTCTCATTAGTTGATGCTTTGTTCATCAAGGTGACAGGGGTCAGCCGCTTTGAAATTTTCGTAGGTTCCCACATTCTAAGACCCCACTCACCCCGTCCAAGATACGAAAATCGAGCATCCAGATTGATTTGGGTAAGTGCAGCTGCAATCCGAACGGCCTCCGGAGAAATATCTAAACGTCGGAGCACTTCTTCAATTAAGGTTTTATAATGCATGGGTTGACCATGTGCTTTCAGTACTTCATAAGCTATGTCAGCTTCTGTCAGCTTGTGTTTTCTAGTTATTGAGCGGGTCACAACTCCACCCCCCTTTCGCCATTTTGAATACAATATATTCAGGTTACTTCTAAATATTTCCTGCCTGGCGTTACTTTATAACCTAAGATAAAATACTTTATGGCTACATTTTTTCCGGTGCTGATACACCCAGGATTCCCAGCACATTGCTTATGATTTGTTTCAGGGCACTTACTAAGCTCAAACGAGCCCTGCGCAAGCCCTTATCGTCAACGAGCACACGATGACTATTATAGAAAGTATGGAAGAGAGCGGCCACATCGAGTACATAGCGCGCCAGGCGATGCGGTTCCATCAAACGTGCGGCAATACTAATCTCGCCCGGCAAGTCAGCCATCTTCTTGAGCAGATTACGTTCTTCACTGCTATCCAAACGTTTTAAGTCATCTTCACTCGGCGGGTTTCCGGTATCCCCAATTTCCTCGGCTTGCCGCAAGATACTGCACATGCGAGCATGGGCATATTGAGCATAGTAAACAGGGTTATCTGCGGACTGCGCTTTAGCTAAATCGAGATCAAAATCAACAGCAGAATCAGGATCCCGTAAAATAAAGAAAAAGCGTGCTGCATCTTTGCCCACCTCGTCCATCAACTCGCGTAAGGTAACGTATTTACCGGAACGCTTAGACATTTTTACAACTTCTCCATTTTTAATGAGCCTTACAAGCTGCATTAAAATAACTTGCAGATTATCTTTGTCATACCCAAAAGCAGATACCGCTCCTTTTAAGCGAGACACATGTCCATGATGATCGGCACCCCAAATATTGATAACCCGAGTATAGCCGCGTTCAAATTTATTCCGATGGTAAGCAATATCTGCTGCAAAATAGGTTGGTGTTCCATCACTTCTAACAACTACCTCGTCTTTTTCATCTCCAAACAAAGTACATTTAAGCCAAAGGGCACCTTCTTTTTCATAAATGTAACCTTTTTTCTCCAGTTCTTCCAGGGTGGAGCGCACTTCACCCGAATCATGCAAGGATTGTTCTTTAAACCAAACATCATATTCAACTCCAAAATCCTGAAGCGTTTCCTTGATGTCCTGTATTTTTTCATGCAAAGCATACCTCACCAAAAACTCACGCCGCAATTCCGGTTCCACTGAAATGTACTTATCCCCTACTTTGGCGATGAGCCCTTTTACTGTGTCAATCAAGTCCTCGCCATGATAGCCTTCTTCAGGGAAAGGACAATCCTGGCCCAGTTGTTGCAAATACCTTGATTCGAGTGATAAGGCAAAATTATGAATTTGATTCCCTGTATCATTAATATAAAATTCGCGGGTGACTTCATACCCTGCCATAGAGAGTAAGGAAGCAAGGCTGTCACCGAGCGCTGCACCGCGGGCATTGCCCATGTGCAGCAGCCCAGTAGGGTTTGCACTCACAAATTCGACCTGAATCCTTTGACCTTTGCCAATATCCACTTGGCCATAGCGTTCTCCGGCTTTAAGCACTTCGTTAATAACATCAGTAAGCCATAACGGATTTAAGCGAAAATTAATAAACCCCGCCCCGGCAATTTCCGTGGATTCGATCCATGTCCCCGTCGTATCCAGGTGTTTAATTAGGATAGTTGCTATATCCCGGGGTGAACGTTTTGCTTGTTTGGCCAACACCATGGCCAAATTTGTTGCCAAATCTCCGTGTTGCCTTTCTCGCGGCTCTTCCAAAACATAATTCGGTAATTCAATAAAATTTAACTCTCCGACTGCTTTCGCAGTTTGTGCGGCATCTGCCAACTTATCGATAATCCGTTCTTTTATATTCTCATAAAGACTCATTGGGGGAAATCCTCCTTTATGTTTAGCGACAGCATATTATAACTTATCAAATTATCATCGACAAAAAGATCATATTCTAGACTAATACGTCCCCCATTTACTGTCAAGTCACATTCTACCAAGCGGGGCATAACGCTTATACATATTTTCCCATAATTAGTAGAGTAAATACTTCTATTGAGTACACCTTTTTTAAATACTTGCTTACTATCGACCAAGCCCGTGCGATTTAACCCCACCAATCCATCTCTAACACTTAGAGAGACAGTTGTCCATTCAAGGCCGGTACTTACACTCTCATAATCTTTGTAGACAACATAGAAAGCACCGTTTCGTTCATAGTAGGTTCCCTTGGTGATCAATTCCTGCTCGTCTTCATGCCCTTCAGGATACTTCTGTTTTCCGTTGATTTGGATGGTAACTTTTTTTTGCACTTGCCTGCTCCTTTCAAGAGTCAGTTTCCTAGCACGGTTCCTTTGCCCACCTTGTCTAGCGCCATCCTTGGCGAACTAAGCACTCAACGCGTCCACGCTCATTATCTGCACACATTGACGCAATTCCTCTCCGTACTCTCTAAGCTGAGAACCTTTCTCCGGCTTAGACGCTCCCAGATATTTTGTGCAGTAAAAGGCTTTCTTACCCCTTATATAGCTCATCAAACATAGTTCTAAAAAAACCTTCTGTTTTTGGCGTTCTGTGTTTTTTATTGATTCCTTCTGTGACTATAACTGTAGGGGTAGTGTCACTTTTTATCTGTTCAATATTAAATTCAACCATACACATGGCGGCATTACCTTCCATTGGCTCTCTAACAACCCTGGCGGTACCCTTTATACCCATAGCTATATCGGGTCCATCCAGTACGGTGATAAAAGCTTTACTATTATTTTTAATATTGGTGATCGTCTGGTGTGATTTCACGAGGGCCATACGGAAAGTTTTATCATTTGGAGCAAAAATAAGATGTACCGGCATAGCATGCGGGAATCCTTCCGGTGTTAATGTGGATAATACTACCGTAGTTAGTTCTTTTTTAAACAAATCAACTACTTCTTCCGGTAAAGAATTACCAATAATTTTGCTCATAATTAGATTGCCCCTTTCAAATAAGTATTTTTAATTCATTAAACCAGTACTGAAATTTTTAAAACAAATTGAACATACTCTTTAAAAGCAAATACTTTATTAAAGCAGATTAAACTATATTTTTAAAGCAAATTGAACATATTTAGGTTTCGACGCCAATAAATATATTCCTTTATCAAAGGACACCTTGCCTAAAAAGAACACCTTAACTACTCAAATCCCATTTGCAATCTGCTCAGTCAGGGATAGAGAATTTCCCTTTTAGTATTATTTATGTTATTAAGGATAATCTAACTATTAATTATGTAGATAATGGTGGTGAAGCATGTTTAATAGTAATGTAGACAAAATGGGTCCCATTGATCACTTATTTCAAAAAATTTTCGAAATCGTATATCAGTATTGGTTAAATGATGTCTTACTAACCTGGCGTTGGTGGTTATTGGTAATTCTCACCATCGTACCATGGATAATATGGCTATTGCTGAGAAAAAAGGATAGTACCTATCGCTTGTTGTTGGCCGGTCTTTCCGCGGCATTAATCGCTTCTTATCTTGATAAATTTGGCTATTGGCTGTCTTTGTGGAGCTATCCTATTATAACAATGCCAATTATGCCTCCCCACAGTCCCTGGAACCTTACTTTAGCTCCTGTATTAATAATGCTGACCATCCAATTCAAACCACAGATCAGCCCTTATCTAAAGGCAGTGGTCTTTTCATTAGTCTGCGCTTTTGTTTTCCAACCATTAAGTGATTTATTAGGATTTTATAACCCGAAAGTGTGGCATCATTATTACTCCGTACCTTTTTTTATTGTGATCTATTTGATCGCACATTTCCTGGCAACCAGAAAAGAATTCCGCCCACTAAAGTAGGGGATGCTGAACAACCCCTTGAGATTTAGTTCATAACAGGTCTGGCTTGTTTAAACGAGCCTTGTAGCTTTCCTAAAAAGAAAACGTAAAA
>JBMNTM010000063.1:0-8655 GCA_050945735.1 Desulfosporosinus sp. | reverse complement strand
CGTCATCCGTCTTTGACTCTTCCAGAGTCATGCCAAAACTAGGCCCGCTGCAGCCTTGTCCGGCAATAAAAAGGCGAAGAAAGGCATTTTCTTTATTTTGATCTCTTAAAACTTCTTTGATTTTTTTTGCAGCAATCTCTGTAATACTAACCATAGTCTTTTACCTCCTTTGATACTCATTAATATACTATACCATACTATTCGCTTCAATTCATAATTTCTTTCCATTCCCACTGGATTGAAAATGAAACTTAATCTAGCGCTAATAGTTTTTCCAACCGTTCTAGAAGATCTGTAAATACCTGGAGTGCATTGCGTACGGGAAAAGGGGTCTCCATATCGACACCGGCTTTACGCAACAATTCAATCGGATAATCTGAACTGCCACTGCTCAAGAATTCTATATATCTGGCTACAGCTGACTCCCCTTCAGTTAAAATAGCCTGGGCAAAGGCCGTTGCCGCGGAAAATCCAGTTGCATATTTGTAAACATAAAATGCATTATAGAAATGTGGGATACGTGCCCATTCCAGCGCAATTTCAGGATCCAAGGTTACCTCTGGTCCATAATAGATTGCATTTAGATTAAGATAGATTTCTGATAAGGTTTCAGCAGTTAACGCACCACCTTCTTCCACTATCGCGTGAATTCTTTTCTCAAATTCAGCAAACATGGTTTGTCTGAAAATAGTACCGCGGAACTGCTCGAGATAATGATTGATCAAATAAGCCAAAGTTTTAGGGTCTTTATTGATATCTAAAAGCTGCTTCATAACTAATGCTTCATTCAACGTTGAAGCGACTTCTGCCACAAAAATTTTATATCCCGCATAGAGATGAGGTTGTTTTCGATTAGAAAAAAAGGTATGTAACGAATGCCCCATTTCGTGAGCGAGGGTAAACATAGAATCCAACGTGTCTTGATAATTAAGTAATACATAGGGATGTGAACGATAAGTTCCCCAGGAATAAGCACCACTGGTCTTTCCCTCATTTTCATAAACATCAATCCATCGATTCCGGAACCCTTCCTTAAGGATTTCAAGGTAGTCTTGTCCTAACGGCTTAAGACCATCAAGTAACATTTTCTTTGCTTCTTCATAAGTGATCACCATTTTTACTTCCGGAACAATGGGTACATAGATATCATACATATGTAACTCATCAAGTTTCAGGGCTTTTTTACGCAGTCGGACATAACGATGCATTTGAGGCAAAAATTCGTGAACTGTATCAATTAAAGAATCATACACCTTTAAGGGAACACAGTCTTCATCTAAAGATGCTTCTATCGCCGTAGAATAGTGCCTGGCCTTAGCAAAAAAAACATCTGCTTTTACACTGGAATTTAAGATTGCTGCCCATGTATTCTTTTGTTTTTCATATGTATGATATAACGCCTCGAAAGCTGATTTTCTGACACTTTGTTCATAGCTTTCCATGAACTTGATAAAATTCCCCTTGGTTAGTTCAATCAATTGACCCGATTCATCAACGATATGTGGAAATTTTAAGTCCGCATTATTGGCCATAGAGAAAATAACTCCTGGAGCCTCTGCTAATTCTCCAGCTTCGGCTAATAATTTTTCCTCGCCTGAACTGAGAATATGCTCTTTTTTACGCAGAATATCATCAAGCGCATGGTCATATAGTTTCATTTTTTCGGACGCACGGAATTCCTTCATCCGTTCTACAGGCAAAGCTAACAATTCCGGGACCACAAAAGACATTGAACTATTCACCTTCACAGCCAATGCTCCTGCCCGCTCAGTTAACGCCTGATAGAATGGATTGCGGTTATCTTCATCCCGTCGCATACGCGCATAACCATAAACATCTTCAATACGTATACTTAAATCATCCATCCATTCAAAACACGCGATTAATGTATCCGGATCATCCCCTAAATGTCCCTCGAATTTTTTCCCTTCATTTAAAAGTCTTTCGATGTGGGCAAACTCTTTCTCCCACTTATCGTCATCAGAAAAAATATCTTCCAAATGCCACTTAGTATTCTCCGGAATATTTGTTCTGGACTGCAGGCCTTGTCCCATAATTTTCCCTCCTAAAAATATAATCTTAGTTATTATATACGGACAAAACGTTAATTACCATTTACCAAAAACATGGCTCACATTATGATTCCCCATACATTCTAAATAAAAAAGCGAAACAGGCAGCGTACGTTCCACTGCCTGTTTCTTCCACCTAATCCACTAACCCCCCGGAAGGTCACCAACCTTCCTGCTACAATTTTACCAAATTTTTACCTTATTAGCAAGTCCATTGGTAGTCTTTTATATTAGAAATCTTTTGTACTAAGTCTTTCGTTATAAGTTATTGATTTTAGTTAATAATAATATGGTAAAAAATATTAGGGAGAGGAACTAATGCAAACCTACAACGATATATTTCAAGAACTTATTCAGGCATCCTATCAGGGAAATTTAAATGAAACCATAAACAGGATTCGCAAATCGGGAAAATCTGAGCAAGAAAAACTTGAATTTCTCATTCATCCTGAAAACCTTCCTCCGGTAGTACATCTGTCACAAGACGATTGTTCTTCTTGTTCCCCTGCCCCCTCTCCTTGTGAAGTTGCTTGTTTGTTCTCGGCTATCAAAAAAGATGCTGAAGGACGGGTAGTTGTCTCTGCCGAGTCATGTGTGGGGTGTGCCCGTTGTCTAGAAAGTTGTGAAAAAGGCCTGCTTGTAGATCGCAAAGACTTTATCCCGCTTTTTGAAGAGCTTTCCACTCGGAAACGTCCAGTTTATGCCATGATTGCTCCGGCTTTCGTTGGTCAGTTCTCTTCCGAGGTTACTCCTGGTAAACTACGCACAGCATTTAAAAAGATAGGGTTTTATGGTATGATGGAAGTCGCTCTTACTGCCGATATCCTCACTTTGAAAGAGGCCTTGGAATTTGATCAAGCAATTAAGAAAGACCAAGACTTCCTCCTGACAAGTTGCTGTTGCCCCATGTGGGTTGCTATGATCCGTAAAACCTATCATACGCTGATACCTCATATGCCTCCCTCCGTCTCCCCAATGGTTGCCTGTGGACGAATTATAAAATACCTTCATCCTGAGGCGATGACTGTCTTTATCGGTCCCTGTATTGCTAAAAAGGCTGAGGCCAAAGAAGCCGACATTAGGGATGCTGTCGATTTTGTTCTCACATTTCAGGAAATCACAGATATCTTTAAAGCTGCAGGTATTTCTTTATCAACTCTTGAGGAAGATGCAAGGGATCACTCCTCATGTGGTGGGCGGATTTACGCCCGAACAGGTGGAGTTAGTAAAGCTGTTTCAGATACTTTAGCCAGACTTCGTCCTGACCGAAGCATTCCTTTACGCTCTGAACAGGCAAACGGTATAGTTGAGTGTAAGAAAATGCTTAAAAATATTTTAAATAACAAAATAGAAGCTAATTTCCTTGAAGGTATGGGATGTATCGGCGGATGTGTCGGCGGACCGAAATCCTTAATTAAAGTTGACGAAGCAACCAAGCATGTAAATGATTATTGTAAAACAGCACCATATCCGACTCCCGCAGATAATCCTTTTGTAATGCAATTACTTGACCGACTGGGATTTAACACGCTCGAAACCTTGCTTTCACACGAATCTATATTTACAAGAAAGTTTTGAGTTTAAATTAAATAACACCACAGTTAATTAAACTTGCCGTGATTGTTGATCTGTATTATGATACTTAAGAAATAGTATCGTACTGCAATTAATGAACGTTTACTTTCTCTTAATTAAGATAGGACAGTCGAAAACATCCATGGAGGTAAGCACAACGAGGTTCTGACCTTTTCCCCTTAAGTGAATTGGGCAGACCTTTTCCGGTTTAGAGGAGGAGATCAATATTTGAAAAAGATCGGCTATTTTGGACCAAAAGGAAGTTTTACTGAAGAAGCAATTCATTTATTATTAGCTGCTCATCCTGAATTGTGTAAAACCGAACCTGAGCTTATTTCATTCCCTACAATACCACGTTTACTTTTAGCTTGTGAAAATATGAATATAGATTGGGCCTTTGTACCTTTAGAAAATTCTACCGAGGGACAAGTGGGCGCTACTTTAGATACTCTAAGCCAAACTGAACATCTTTTTATTACCCATGAATACATTCATCCCATTGTTCAATGTCTTATGGCATACGAGCCTCTGCCACTTGAGCAGGTTGAAAGGGTCTATTCTCACGAACAGTCCCTGGGGCAATGTCGGGATTTTATTGAGAAATACTTATCTCATGCAGAGCAAATCGCATGTCTCAGCAACTCGGACGCTGCTCAGAAAATATCATCTATCCGAAAAAATTGCGCAGCTATTGGTCCGCGTCGAGCCGCTTCCATCTACAATCTTCAGATTCTTCAAGAGGGTATTCAGGATACCATTCTTAATGCCACGCGTTTTGTACTAGTCGGCCATACCCTTTCAGAAATGTCAGGTGGTGAAGATAAGACATCGCTGCTGGTTATCGCAGAAAATAAGCCAGGTTCTTTATATCGTATTTTAGGAGAATTTGGCAAACGGCATATAAATTTAAGTCGGATTGAATCTCGTCCCTCGAAAAGGAAACTTGGTGAATACGTTTTTTATATCGATGTAGACGGTTATGTCTTCTCCCCTCCTATTCAAGATGTTTTATGGGCACTGAAAAAAGCAAATATTCCAGTAAAACTATTGGGTTCCTATCCCAAAGCACATCCCAATGAAATATTAGATACACGGAGCGAGAAATCCAAAGGCGCGGTTTAATAGGGATAATTACCGGGCCATACCTAAAACCAAGCGGAAAACACAAAAAAGAGCGACATTACAACAACGTATTGTCACTCTTTTTACGCAAAATACATTAAGGGTTAAAATTAGAATAATGCGTAGTAATTCCGTTGTCATTCTGTGCTTCCCATTCTTAAATAAACATTCTCTGGATCACTTCAGCAATCTCTTCCGGTTCACACACTTCAACCGTTTTTGCGGGCTTTTCATTTAATCTTTGCAACCCCGGCGGTATTTTCCACCCGGTTAATTTACTTAAGTAATCAAGAGCAACCCATTCGTCCCTTAAACCCTCCTGTTTCTCACCTTCCAAAGCAGTTAAAACACTCAAGGCAAATTTAAAAGGACTTGCCGTTGAAGCAATAACTGTAAACGTATAATCGTTGGTCGCAGCAAGATAATCCTCGTACACTTTCATGGCAACTGCCGTATGGGGGTCAAAAACATACTGATAGGCTTGAAAACTTCGGGATATTGTTGCTAAAGTATCTTCTTCATCAGCCCATCCGGCAAAGATTATATCTTGGCAATGTTTAAGGGTGGCCGGATCAACGGTAAACGTCCCCTGATTACTCAAATCATACCAGTTCCGAATCTTTTGCGCATCGCGGCCACACATCTCATAGAGAAAACGCTCGAAATTACTTGATACTAATATATCCATAGACGGTGAGATCGTTTGATAAAAGGGGCGCTGGCTTTGATATACACCTGTGGCAAAAAATTCAGTTAATACATTATTTTTATTCGAAGCACAAATAATACGGTCGATAGGAAGTCCCATACGTTTAGCATAATAGGCCGCTAATAAATTTCCAAAGTTACCTGTTGGAATTACTACATTCATAGTCTTTCCCGGGGCTACTTTTCCCTGTTCTACGGCCTGAAGGTAAGCCCAAAAATAATAGACAATTTGTGGCACTAGTCGTCCCCAATTAATAGAATTAGCTGAAGATAAGATTAACTTTTTCTCCGCTAACTGATCCTTTATAGCATCTGAGGCAAAAATACTTTTTACTGCCGTTTGACATTGATCAAAGTTTCCCTTTACTGGGATTACGTGCGTATTCAGCCCTTCAGTAGTTGTCATTTGACGCTCTTGAACGGCACTGACGCCGCCATCAGGATAAAAAACAACAATATGAATACCCTCCCTGTTTTTAAACCCTTCCAAAGCGGCTTTTCCAGTATCACCGGATGTTGCCACAAGAATCAAGACGTCAGTATCAAAATTACATAGTTTAAGACTATCTCTCAATAAGCCTGGTAACACTTGCAGGGCCATATCTTTAAAGGCAGCCGTGGGCCCGTGCCAAAGTTCTAGCACTCCGAAATCCCCCACAGGAATCATCGGAGCCGGGTTTGAGCCGTCAAACGTTCCATCTGAATATACATTTACTATTTTGGCAAGTGCATCCTCTGAAAATTCAGATAAATATGAAGCCAGAACATGCTTGGCGACGTCACAATATGTCAACCCCCGAAAGTCTTGCCAATTCAAAATAGGAATAGACGAAGGAACAAAAAGGCCCCCGCTTGGTACCATTCCTAATGTAATAGTTTGGGATGCCCTCTGCTCAAAAAAATTACCTCGTGTGCTTTCGTACAATTAAATACCCTCCATACTTATATATTTGATTCATAGCTTAGATTGATTTATTTTGCATGCTGTACTAACAATTTATTGCCGTGACGCTCGGTCAGGTTTATCAGCCTGTTTAAGCAGACTCTGTGAAATCTCGGTGATCAAGAAGCTCAGATTACGTCTTTGGGCAATTTGATAAATCAAATTCGGTTGCTTAATCAATTGTTCCTTTTCTACTCGCTGACATTTTTTTATCGCATATTCCAAACGAAGGGCTTCACTCCATGAACCTACCTCCCATGCTTGTGCCAAAGAAACTGGAAGATGCGCGGCTGTATACTTAGCTCCGCTCCCCTTTGAAAGCTTACAGTTATGTTCTCGCATCCTTCTTAAAAGGTCTGTAGTAGCACCGGTATAGATTGTATTATTGCTACACCTGACAAGATACACCCAAAAACCCATGATTTACTCCCGAGACCAAATTCGTATCATAGGACGACTAGGCAATAGTTTCTGTTCAAAACACATATTATAGTATTTGGTCAGTCCTGAAATAATCGTTTGATCTAAACCATAATTAAACTGTTCAAAATAATCTCTCCAAAATTGCCGCGTTCCTCCAAGCATAGTTTGGCAATTATTAATAATATCCTTCATATTACACAACGCCTTAGTCTTAGAGTCGATTAGCATTTGATATATAGTGGATAATTCTTCTTACCGCTCGGAAATCAGACTTTTGGGAAATGCCCAAACAGCATAAGTCATAGCGGTTTCTGTAAAACTAAACCATTCTTCACCCAAATCATAAATATTACATTGCGGCTTAAGGAAGGCGGCTTGAATAGCTGCATCGCCAATAAGAAGCGCAGCATCTGCTTTAGCAAACATCTGCTCAAGATTAGAACGCATTCTCAAATAACGAGGAGCAACTCCGTAGTAATGATGGAGTAAAATCTTGGTTAGATTAACTGAGGTGGCAGAAGCATCTGTTAAAGCAATAGTCATCCCATCCAGATTTTTTATCGGAACTTTAGAGAATAAAAGAACCGATCCTACCCTTCCCTTGGTAGAAACAGAAAGATTTGGCAAAATCAAGTAATCCCGCCAATGTTCTCCATAGGAAAATGCGCTAATCGGAGCTAGATCAATCCGGCCATCGGACAACATAGCATTATGCCCTGTAGGTTCCGCAGAGACCGACTCCAACAAAGGATGTTCTTTTGGCAGATAATAAAAAATTGGTAACATATTAGTATTCGGGTTATGTCCGATGCGTATCATATTGTGCCCTCCCGCCATCCTAGATTTTTAACGTAGTAATATAGTTTTATTAATAAATGGTTCATTTTTCCATGAGCATGACTAACCGATAAGCAACGCAATAAACATGTGTATCATACACAAAATTATACTATTTCAAGGTCCGATGACGAAAAGGTTACGGATAAGTAATCAATTGATTAAACTTAATATAATATAAGAACCCAAATAAATCTATAGCAAATAGAAAAACTCCCAAAATGGAGTAGCTAAGCCTCCTTCTAGGGAGTCTCTTTTAAAGTACCTAATAACTTTCCTTTTTAATTGATTACAGCTGCCTTTGATTTGTTTAAGAAATTATTTTGGATCTTTGCTCCATTCTTCTGGAAAATTCGGGTAACCATTTGGTTTCTGCAAAGCCGGATGGGTATCATCTGCTAAACCAAATAATTGTATTCTAAGCCAGTTCGACCCAGTTCGTGCACTGATATACAAGTATCCTTGCGTATCATTTAAAAAGCGAAAATCAAGTACACCAAAGTATACTGTCGCGTCCTGACCTTTTAATACATACGATACAGGTAAGGAATGTGTATGTCTTTCTAATATGGGTAAACTTGCCTGTCTAACGGCCTGATAAAGTGTACTGGAGTTTTGGCATATACCACCTCCAACTCCTTTGACCACACCATTACCCATAAAAATAATTGCTGGCAAATATCCGGCAGCCTCTGTACGTTCTCCTACAACATCGTTGAATGAAAACACTTGACCAGGTGCAATTAACTGATTATTTAAAGTCTCAGCAGCTAACCGCAAATTTGTTGTACGCGACACATCTTTAGGATTAAAAAAGGTCGTGTAATCTCCAATAATATCCCTAATTTTCGATATGTCTGTTGCATTTGGCTGCGCAGGAATATTATTTACAACAAGCTCAATTTTTTTCTTTTCATGCTCGCGCTTGATTTTTTGCCAATTTGCCTCAATATCTAATTCCTGCCCGGCTTGTCC
>JBMNTM010000062.1:0-8842 GCA_050945735.1 Desulfosporosinus sp. | reverse complement strand
TCCTCCTAAAGTGCAAGGTTTTTAGCCAATTTTTCAATATTTCCTTGCATTAGAATTCGACATATAGACCCTATAACCCTTGTAATTTCGCGATTTTTAGCTATTCAGCAAGCCCTAAATAGGAAAAGCAGATGAAAAATGATCCGTTGGAGTGGATGATTTTCGAAAATACCTACGAAGCGATTGTTGAGGAACCTGTATTTGAAGTAGTACAGAGAGCTATATATATATATTACCTCTTTCCGTTGGCGGAAATATAATTAACAACACAGAGGCAAAGGATAACAGTAAACATCTATCGGATACGTTATAGCCCAATTGATTTGGATTATGAGCGACATGAAAATGGAGGGGTGACTGCCCTCCATTATTGTATCTGACTTTGAACTTGCTGCATTGCTTGGAAACTCATTTTTGTACGGTCGAACTGCTCCTGTGGCGCGGCCTCCACCTTGTACCAGCCCTTTTGTTGCATAAAATCAAAAACGGTTTTGTGGTTTTGAAGAGCCTTGGTTAGGATAGGAGTAAGCTGTGAGCGGACGTTATCGTTAGCACTTTCTATAATGGTCTGTAATAACGTACTACATTCCATTTTCAGCTGATAGAGCAAAGTACCAATAAGTTCTTTATCTTGTTCCATTTGTTGTTGTGGCATAACAATACTCCTTTCTATTGTAACATTGCATTGTTCGTTACCAGGGTCGAAATAGATGTAACCCAAGCATCGTGGTCCTGTTTGAGATTTTGAAGCAACCCTTTTAGTTGCGGGTCGGTGGTCATTTGAATTCCCCGGTTACAGTTTTTACTAATGGATTCAAATAATTTAGCTGTATCTTCGAGAAATAGCAATTCCCTTGTTGACAGATTCAAAGTGTTCAGCCCCCTAATTTTATTTCCTACTTATGTTTAGCAATGCGGCACTTTTTATACCACTTGACCTTTAAAAAACTTTTTTGCTTGGGGCATCATCATTCTTTAGCTCACTTATTATACGTGGGTACCATGTATTCAGTGGCTACACCTGTGGACAAATCTAATCGATGCTAAGCTTGCACATGTCCTACAATTTTTTTATTCGAAAAGATGAGGAAAAACACCTATTTACCACATATTACCAACCGTAGCTGTTAAAAAATCTGTGTCAATACTTTCTCTCTAACCGTAATATATTTCAGATGCTTAGAAAGTTAGCCGAGGCTAACCCTATTATTTTAAAACGATGTTAGCCAAGGGAAACAATAAGTCGATAAGAGCAGGAGGAACAAAAATGGGCGAGAAAAATAACAACTCACACCTTATGAATCTAGCGCAAATTCAAGTCGGTTCAGTATGTACCATTTCAGCGCTTCATCTAGAAGGCCTTTTACGTAGAAGGATGATGGATTTGGGAATTATCCCTGGAACAGCTGTGGAATGTGTCCGTAAAGGGCCGTCAGGAGATCCTACCGCATATACGGTAAGAGGAACCACGATCGCTCTGCGTAAAGAAGATGCTGAAAGAATTCATGTCTACCCAATCTAATTCTAAAATGTTAATTGTAATTTTGGAGGGAATATATGGGGGTAAATGTCACTCAGAGCAGGGTACTTCGGGAACACTTTGGTATCACTACAAAAGCAGAGCAAATGGTGATTGCTTTAGCTGGAAATCCTAACGTTGGAAAAAGTACAGTCTTTAATACGTTAACAGGATTACGGCAGCATACGGGTAATTGGCCAGGAAAAACAGTAGATTACGCACAGGGTACTTACGGCTATAAAAACAAATCCTTTTTGCTCGTTGATCTTCCAGGTACTTATTCTATTCTTGCGCATACCGTTGAAGAAGAGATTGCACGCGATTTCATCTGCTTCGGAAAACCTGACGTAACCGTTGTGGTTTTAGATGCAACGGCATTAGAAAGAAATCTCAATCTTGCACTTCAGGTCATGGAAATTACGTCCAAAGTCGTTGTTTGCGTTAATCTAATTGATGAAGCCAAAAAGAAAAAAATTAAAATCGATTATACGAGTTTGGAGAAAGAACTGGGAGTACCCGTCGTTGCAACCGCAGCGCGGCAAGGAGAAGGGCTGCATGATCTTAAAGAAAATATCTATCTGGTAGCGTGTGGAATGAAGGAATACACTCCGAGGCAGATCCGGTATTCCAAAGAAGTCGAAGATGCTGTCAATAAAATGGTATCGAAAATCGCTCAATTGGGGCTAAGCAGTATTTTAAATCCGAGATGGATTGCCCTGCGCCTGCTTGAGGGAGATGAAAAACTTATTGATAATATCTCATCGCATTTGGATCTTCAAATACAACAATCAGCTATCAGGCAGGTTGAAGTAGCCTTATGAACAGAGTAATGGATAAACGAGGGGACTATAGTAGGTTCAAGGGGAATGGAGGTTAGTAGCCTGATGAACAGAGTAGCCGATAACTCTATCTTAAGAAAGCTTACACTAGAGGCGGAAAAATTCCGTCTCTCTTCCGGAAACATATTTGGAGATAGAATCGTCTGTGATATTTATGCTGAGGCTGAAGCGATTGCAAAAAAGATTTTAAATAATGATGACAGAAAATCCAATATGTCGAATAAGATAGATAATATCCTGACTTCCAAAACCTTTGGTTACCCTATAATGTTTTTGACACTTGGTATTATTCTGTGGATCACCATTGTCGGTGCCAACGTTCCCTCGGGCATGATCGCTAAGGCGCTATTTGCGCTTCAGGATGTGCTTACAGGAATGTTTGTCTCTGTAGGAGCTCCTGACTGGCTCCATGGTGTTCTGGTTCTGGGTTTATACAGAGGCTCGGCCTGGGTCGTATCGGTTATGCTTCCCCCGATGGCCATCTTCTTTCCCTTATTTACACTTCTGGAAGACCTGGGGTATCTCCCGCGCGTATCGTTTAACCTTGATCATCTTTTTAAGAAAGCTAAAGCCTGCGGTAAACAAAGTCTGACAATGTGTATGGGTTTCGGATGCAATGCCGCAGGTGTTGTATCCTGCAGAATCATTGATTCACCGCGAGAAAGATTGATTGCAATACTTACCAACAATTTTGTACCGTGTAATGGCAGATTCCCAACACTGATTGCAATCGGCACAATTTTCGGGGCAGGGGCTCTGGCTGTGCATTTCCAATCTGCTGCAGTTGCCGGGATTATAACCGGTCTTATCCTGGTCGGGATATTGGTTACCTTCGTTGTATCCTGGGGGCTCTCTCACACTCTGCTCAAAGGAGAAGCGTCTTCTATGGTTCTGGAAATGCCTCCTTACCGTAGACCCAAAATTGGCGCAGTGATTTATCGTTCCATCATCGACAGAACCATTTTTGTCCTGAGACGTGCAATTTTGGTAGCAGCTCCAGCAGGCGCAATTACTTGGGTGGTAGGAAACATCTACATTGGAGATCTGAGTATCCTTGCGCACGTAGCTAACTTCCTGCAGCCTGTTGCCCATGCGATCGGATTAGATGGCTACATTCTGATGGCCTTTATTCTGGGACTTCCGGCTAATGAGATTTTTTTCCCAATCTTGATCATGAGCTATATGTCGACGGGATATATGATAGAACTTGACGGTATTACAGAGCTTCAGATGCTCTTGGTTAGTAACGGTTGGACCTGGCTGACCGCGTTATGTACGATGTTGTTTGTTCTTCTGCGCTGGCCTTGCGCTACAACGCTTTTAACCACGCTGAAAGAAACTGGCAGCAAAAAGTGGACCTTACTGTCGTTCCTCATCCCTACAGCTCTTGCTTTTGTGGTTTGCTTTATAATCGCCCAATCGGTACGTCTTTTGGGATTAGTATAAATGTTCAATTATCATTTTTCCTCAAGGAGTCCAATATACTCTTTATATCGTTTATAGGGCAGGGGGTAAGTTTTAAAAAATTTAACCAAATTCTGAATGGCTTTAATGGTTTCACCGGACAAATAATGCTCCATCGCTTCGGCTTCCGCTGAAATATCGCAATTGGCACAGATCAGCTTGAGAAATTCTTGAAGGAGTTGATTTCTCTCGACTAAAAAACTGCCCAATCTCTCTCCCTTTTCTGTAAGAATGATTTCACCATAAGGCTCATAATGAATATACTGTTTTTCTCTTAGCTTTCCTAATGCCTTGGTCACCGAAGGTGAGGATACATTCAGTTTTTTGCTAATATCGGTTACTCTCACAGGAGTGGATAATTGTGAGAAACGATAGACTTCTTCCAGATAATCCTCCAAACTTGGCGAAAGCATAGGCTGTCCTCCCTGAAAACTAAAAAGTATTAGCCTAATAAAGACATATGCGGTTTATTAGTATTTAATATACTGGTTAATAGTATTTTATTTACGGAAATTGTAGATAGAATTAAAATTTCCTCGCGGATGAAAAGCCGAAACTCTTGTTGAGCTTGAAATTAAAATATGGGAAACATGGGGACCACCGGTTGAGGAGTGAGCGAAGATTATTGTAAGTAACTCGGATCCAAAGAATGTGAACCCTCACGATGACTTTTTTGATAGCCTATATGTAAAATATAAAATCGGGCGAGTCAAGGCATTGCGAATGATAAACAGCAAAGCGGACTCCCGAGGCAAGATAAGCCAGATACTAATTACGAATTTCTAAGGTTTTATTATCAAATTCATAGCAGATCCAATAGGCAAGAATGCGATCAGTTTTGTAATTTGGACTTGACAATTATAATAAATATGAATAGACTGAATAAAATTGATAGAGGTGCATCATACAATCAGTACCTGAAGTTGTTAAGGTTTACGTAAGACCGTAGATTCAGTGAAAGGTGTAGATGCCGAAGTCTGGTTTCAATTACGTGGGGACTGGGCTGGTTGAACGAAATAAGATTTGTTCAACTGTCGCGTTTGCGGAGAGCTATCTATATTACAGTATGATGGAAATCATATGGGTAATTTAGTAGCTGATTCCGTATCAGCTATTTTTATATAAAAAGGAGATTAAAATTAAACATGAAAAAGAACACTGTTTTTAGAGGTATCGCCACTGCCCTCATCACTCCTCTGGACGAAACAGGAATTAATTATGAACAGTTTGGCAAATTGATCGATTGGCAAATTGCAGAAAAGATTGATGCTCTAGTGATTTGTGGAACCACTGGTGAAGCGTCGACCCTAACTGATGCCGAGCACAGAGCAGCAATTACATTTGCCGTTCAGCACGCAAAAGGCAGAGTGCCGATCATTGCAGGCACAGGTAGTAATGACATCGAATACGCACATGACCTTACTCGTTTCGCCTGTGAAACAGGTGCGGATGCAATGCTCGTAGTTACCCCTTATTACAACAAGGCTACGCAAAAAGGCCTGATTAAAATATATACTCAGATTGCCGACAGGAGTACAAAGCCAATCATTCTCTATAATGTGCCTTCAAGGACAGGTATAAATATTGAGCCTGCAACCTACGAGGTATTGGCTGAACACGAAAATATTGTAGGGATTAAAGAAGCAAATGGCAATATTTCCAAAATTGTTGAAACCATGGCGCGTGTAAATGGCAAGCTTGATTTGTATTCTGGCAATGACGATCAGATAGTTCCACTTCTGGCGCTTGGTGGAATTGGTGGTATTTCTGTGCTTTCCAACATTATGCCGGCACAGACACGTGAGATTTGCACCCGTTTTTTTAAGGGTGACATTACCGGTAGTGCAGAGCTGCAATATAAACTTTATAGCCTTATAGACGCACTGTTTTGTGAAGTAAACCCTATACCGGTCAAGGCTGCGATGGCAGCTATGGGTTTCTGCAAGGATTATCTCAGATTGCCTCTCACTACAATGGAGGATAAAAACCGGGAAAAGCTGCTCTCCCTTATGAGAGCACATGGATTAAATGTTTAAGGAGGGATTACTCTTCTTTTAAATGAACTTTCAATAGTAGCTAAAGATACGTGCAGTCAGCTGGTAATTACTACTCAGATTAAGCAAGATGCTGTTCGGATAATAAAACTAGTATATATATAAGCATCGTTTTGGACGGTGCTTTTCATTTTTTTGCACCTTAATCGTTAATATCAGTTTGTTTAATCAAGCGCTGGAATGTAATCAAACGTAAGTAAAATCATTACATAGTAAATAGTAAATAACAAAGCCTTAAATTATAATGACCTGCTCAAAGTAGGTCAAATTTTAATTCTCTTTCAGAGATAATCTCTTTTTTGCAAAATACCTGGCAAATTGCTTGCAGTTCTCTTCGGTGGCTGCCTTACGTGCTAAACGGATACGCTGTCGTTGTATCTTTGCCCTTTGCTTAGTGGCTTCGCAAAACCTCGCAAAATTTAATTAGTATTAACTCCATTATCAAGCAAATATTTTTTTAACTGAAAAATATTAATCTCGCCGAAGTGGAAAACGGATGCCGCAAGAAGGATATCTGCATTCCCTTCCTGAACAGCTTCCAGAAAATGTTCCATTGTTCCGGCACCGCCGGAGGCAATAACCGGAACCTTCACCGCGCTTTTAATACCTTTAATGAGTGGAATATCATACCCTGTTTTTGCCCCATCACGAGTTTTGCTGGTTGGCAATATATAACCAGCACCCCGGGTTTCTGCCTCCCGCGCCCATTCAATAGCATCTTTTCCTGTGGGGGTATTGCCTCCGTCAACGTAAACTTCATATCCGGAAGGGAGAGCCGGATTTTGATCTACATCAATTGCCACGACCAGTTGGGAGGAGCCAAATATTGCAGCAGACTGGTCAATTAAATCGGGATTACGGAAGGCTGCACTGCTGATAGATATGCGGTTAGCTCCCGCCGCTAATACTTTCTCAGCCTCTACTACAGAATCGATTCCTCCGCCTACCGTAAAGGGGATTGTAATTACCCGGGCGACTTGCCGGACAACTTCTAAAGTTGTCTTTCTTTTTTCAATGGTAGCAGTAATGTCTAAAAAAGCTAGTTCGTCCGCTCCATTTTCGCAATAAATCCTGGCGCATTCCACTGGATCGCCTGCATCTCTAAGATTTACAAAATGCACACCTTTGACAACTCTTCCATCTTTTATATCCAGGCAGGGCATAATAATAACCTTATTCACAACCAAATCTCCTTCCTTGTTAAAACTTCCAAAAATTATTCCTTCTAGACTTAATCTTCAAATACCTCCAATAAGTGAACAAGATTATAAAAATAATAACTCACATCTGTCGTATTATAATTTCAGTTCTGCGGGTTGTGATTTAATGCCTCTACCCTTCAGCTTCTTTTGATGATCTAAAGAAATTCGTGTACAATATCTTTAGGCTAGAAAGAGGCTAGTCATATGTTATATATTAAGTGCGGCACCAGATTTAATAAATCACTATAAATAAGATAGCCAAGTTCTGCCATGAAGGAAGTAAAGTCATTACTGCGAAAGCTACGTGGGGCTCGATTGCCTCTGAATTTTATAAAAAGGTCACCAATCTGACTAAGAAAGGAGTAAGCTATGCACAAGCCTAAAAAAATTGTGGACAGGGTCTATCTGGTCGGCGGCCAAAATTTAACCGATATGAGAGACTGCTGTGTTTATTTAATTGACGGGGGTGGTGAACTAGCCCTGGTTGATGCTGGTGTTGGCTTCTCTGCCTGGTCGATTTTGGAAAACATTAAAAAACTTGGTTTTGATCAGAAGCTGTTGAAATACGTGATTGCTACTCACGGGCATATTGACCATACCGGTGGCTTGAGCTTTTTTAAATCATTGGGTGTCAAGGTTGTTGCCCATGCCTTGGAACTGGACGCGATTTCCAAAGGGTTTGCCCATTTAACGGTTGAGCAATACTATCGGCTCAAATATCAGCCTGTTGAAGCGGACCTTGTCCTGCAAGGAGACCGGCAGGACATTCAGATTGGGAAGCTGACTCTTCACTGTCTACATACCCCAGGTCACACTCCCGGTGGTATTAGCCTTTATACTGATCTTAATAAGGTCAGGGTTTTGTTTGGTCAGGATATTCATGGTCCGTTCAATACGTCCTGGGGAGCGGACTTAGAACAGTGGCGGGCTTCCATGAAAATACTCATGGAATTAAAGGCGGATATCCTATGCGAGGGGCACTTTGGGGTCTATCAGCCAGCAGCTAAAGTACAAAAGTATATTGAGTATTATCTAAGGCTGTATGCAAATTAAAATTTTAAATCAATATGAACATTTTCAAACAGTGGATATCCGGAACAAAAGACGCTAGGCGAGAGAAATGGCCCATCTAGGCTGTTTCTTCGTTTCGATTCAGTTTATCTTTCCACCCACCCCATTTGGGGGCGGATGCCAATTGAGGTGTTATAGATTTACACTTAATAGTCCAGGGACCAATACTTAGGATAGGAATTTCCAGAGATAAATGAGTTAACATAATCCCCAGATGTCTTCGAAAGGCCTTATCTCCTCTATCTGCTACAATGTCAAATTCCTCAATTATCCCTAACACTTCACTTATAGTAGAACAGATTGACCCATTGGCTTTATTCTTATGTGATATAAAGTAACCTATAGTATTTAAGTCGTTCTTATCTTGCTCATCCTCCGGTTGCTCTTTCTCTATAAATTGTAGTCCGTTAATTGTATCAATTGCCGCTCTCAATTCTTCAACTTTTTGGACTACTTCCAGAAGATCCTTTCCCTGTGTTTTACAACCTTTAACTTCCGGTATTTCTGCTAACCAGAGTCCTTCCTCGTTAAGCGGACTTGCTATTATAGTACTGTGTTTCATTGCGAAAACCTCCCAATTAAAGATTGATTCCACTGCAAAAACCCCAAAAATATTGTAAAACAGCAGGATAAACCACTGTGAATATCGAAGTAATAGTTAGATATTTAAAGCAAATAAAAGATAAACTAACT
>JBMNTM010000061.1:0-9266 GCA_050945735.1 Desulfosporosinus sp. | reverse complement strand
TCAGTATCAAGAGTATTTCTACAAAAGAAAATAACAAAGAAAATAATTCATTAGTTGTTGAAAAAGTAAGTTATAAGAGAAGAATGGATAATATCCGCAGGCATTGTTCCAGTGGACTCTTTCACCTAAAGTTGAACATCGGTACTTCAGTGACTAAAGTCTCCGGTGGTGGGATTCGCCGAAGCCGCGCGTCCCATAATAGAAGCTTAGCGGCAAAATTTGAGTCTACCCCTAAAGCAGAGTGCAGGTCACCATTCCAATTTGAAGAAGTGGGACTAATACAATTAGATGAAAAACATAAATTAAACAAAAGAAATCCTGATATCTCAACAAGTAAACCTAAACAGCCAAAGTTTAATCTTTTAGCCAGCAAATTAAATGAGGATGAAATAATTCAAGAGAAACAGAATATAAACCACTCCAATCAAAATCAATCCAAGTATGGTGGATTTGACCGGATCTTGATTGATAAAGTAAGTATAAATTCAAGAGCTCGTGTTCAATGCAGGGAAAAAGAAAATAACATGATGGGTATGAATAACATCGACCTGAAAAAAAACGACTTAAGGTTTAACCGGCTTTTACTCAGTGAGGAGAGAAGAAATTCTCGCTCTACATTTAAAATATAACTTATTCATCCGATTAGCAGTACACTTTTCTGATGAAACTGAACATCATAAACAAGCTTTACCGGAGGATATGGAAGTGAAAGACCAGGTAATTAATAAGCTTAATCAAATAATCGAAAAATATCGAAGTATGCCTGATACCGGCTTTTTACTTTATGAAGCATATATAGATAATGGACAGACGGACATTTCATATATTTTTGAAATTAAAGACTATGATGAGGAAGAGGCAAAAAAACCCTTGCTCGAAGAAGGAATGTCTGTTAAGGACAGAAAAGTGATGGTAAAAAGGTTAACTAACCTCTCATCAGTCCTGCGTCCGGAAAAAAAGTATTGTATCTTAAATGGGAAGGATATTGCCTTAAGAGCCGAAAGACTAAAGAATTTTCTGGAGTCAAAATATATCCAACCACCAGGAGTTTTAAAAGATGGTTCACCTCACTTTGGGATGGACATTTCCGGCTACAAATCGGGAGAGACAAAAGATGCGGATGCAAGAAATATTGAAAATATTTCTTGTCAAAATTTCCGGAGTTGTACAATCCAGGAATGGTGTCCCCAACAAAATAAAATCCAACTCAATGGCTTGCGCTATACCGGCAACAGGCTTAGTGATACAAAGTCCTTACAGGCGGTATTACATAAGTTTCAGTACAGTGATGAAATGAATGGTGATAAATATAAACTAGATGGGATTTATGACCAAAGAACAAAGCTTGCCGTACATAACTTTATCAGCGAATTAAATTACTCTGAACAGTTAAACTATGAATCCGCTAAAAAAGAAAATGAAACTTTAAAGAAAATAAAATTTGAGCCGGAAAGCGGAGAATATATCGGAATAGCCCTTGACGCTGAGATTAAGAAAAAGTGTGAACAGAACTGGCAAAGGAAAAAGTACTACTTTTTTAAAGACCAACAATGGGATATGTTTTATGGCATGCAAGGTAATGATGAAATATCCTTGGCTAAATGGAAATACCATGTCCGAATGCTGCAGCAGGATTTAACAAAATTTACTGTAACAAGGATGAAATACCTTCCCCTTAGCGGCAGAGAAAATATCCTTAATGAAAATCTGGATACCCTCTGGCAACCCGGCGTCTTCGATAATTGGACTGAACGGTCAGTAATGCAATTTCAGGAAGCAGCACTTTGCGGCTCAAGGTATGATCCGCTGATTCAGGAACTCACAACTCCTTTTGCCGATAAACCTACCTATCATGGTCAAATTAATGGTATTGTGGACTTAGAAACCAAGCAAGAAATTGAGAGATGGTTTCAGTATATTGAAGGTATTGAACAAATATCAGGGTTTAATATTGATGATAATGCTTCACCGGCCAAAGTATTAAGCGGTATGAAAATCATAACACCTTCTCTTGCCTGCTGCAGTCTGGCAAAAGAAAAGGCCAGCTTTCAAATCAACCTGGCGGTTCCCAAGGAGATTGAAGGTCAACCGGTAACTGCTGCTGATATCCGGCTTAATTTAAAATATTCACTTTTTTTACATCAACCGATTGATCGTAAAAGACCTTTTTTAGCAGACACTTTCAAGCCTGGCAGAATGTATGAAGATAAATATAGCGTGCTGAAAGTTGAAGCATTCGACAAAAGAGCAGGCAGGTTTTATGAAGGTACTGCCCAATCCTTGCCGGAGGGAGATGAAAATAAAGCTTTATTCATTGATTCTCCACTCGAAAGCGGGATTAAAAAGGGCTTGTCTGATGAACTTCTCTGGGAGACCAATTATGAGTACAGGGAGCTGGTTAAAACTAAGATCTGGAATATCTACGACCGTAAATATCCTGGGCTGCTGGAAAAACTGAAGCAGGCAAATCTAACAGTTTGGACAGTTACCCTTCAGCTTGAGGAAGGGGTTGAACCAGGAATTTATCTCCTGAAGCTGAAAGATTCGGATGATTTAAAACCACACCCGCTCAGAATATTTCCTCAAAGCAAAACAGATTATACGATTGCTCATTTAACTGACCTGCATATTGCCAAAAGGTACGATGAACTGCCAGGTTTTATTGACTCCACAGGCTATAACAACCCTAATGACAGGCTGAGGGATTTTATTAAGAGAATAAAACACCTACAACCGGATTTTGTGGTTATTACCGGAGATGTCATTGACTATGCCAATAACCACCGGCCCTATGACTCTAAAAACGGTGAATATATCTTTAAACCTGTTATCGACAAAGATGCTAACTGGAGAAGACTACATCGCATTCTGACCAGTGATCCTGGGATAAATGTCCCGTTTTATATTACGCTGGGTAATCATGACTTTAAGCCAAATCCTGCCGCAGTTTCCCATATGGCCGTGGATCTAAATATTAGTGCTCGGGAAGCAGCAAATTATCCGTACGATTTGTGGGATACAGCCCCGTATCTTCATGTTGCGGGTAACTGGCTGACTGCCAAATGCTATGGGGATGTACTCTATGCCGATGAAAATTCGGTAGAGTATTATTACGAGAACTTTTGTCCCTTCTCTGACTTTAGCGTCTCCATTGATAACCTCAACCTCATCCTTATGAATAGCGGTGTTGATAATAAAATTTTTCTCAATCAATATACCAATAATCTCACTGAAGCAATCGAATATTTAGGCCAGTTGTTTAGCGGGGAATGCCCTGCCCCTGTCTCGGTAGGTTTTTCCCAGGACCAGTTAACCTGGCTGCAGGATGTGTTGGAATCCAAACCTGATTGTTATCATATTTTCTGTATGCATAACCCGGTTATCAATCCGGCAGTAACAGATTTAAAACTAAAGGAAACTACCGTACCGGCTTCTGCTGAAGTTCCACCGGGACTGGATGTTTCCGGCGAAGACCGTCTGGTTGAATTATACGGAATATTAAAATATGAGGGCTGGGGCCGGCAGGATATCATGGAAAGAGAAGCATGGTTGACTAAGGCAACAGCTGATAAACTAAAAATGCTCTCCCCGGAAAATAACAGACATTGGCTGCCATGCTCGGAAAAAGAAATTAGCTTTATTAAGGAAAAAATAAAACTGGTGGAGATGATTATTCAGGACGCCTCCGATTATTTTCTCAATTCCATTCCTTCCTGGCCCAATGATCCTATATACTGGCTTCCCCCTGAATGGCTGCCGGAGACAAAGGAAAAGTATGAGCATCTGATAAAAGAGCTGAAATTCTTGAAGTCACAGCTGGAGGCTCTTCTTCAGCTTGACGTAAGTTCTATTGCCAGCGGCAGAAAAGAATTATTATCCTTTTTGGAACAAGGTAAAATAAGGCTTGTGCTTTCAGGTCATTCTCATAAAAATATGGAAATAAGATGTGCAACCGAAAATGGTGCCGCCCGCTGGTATATCGGCAACTATTCTTCCTATCCGGAGAATCTGGACTATTTCAATAGCCAAAGAAACACGCTGGTTCTCTCCACTATATCCGCCGGTATGGCAGGACATGGCTATACATTCGATAAGGACAAGAACGATATTGTAAAGGAGTACGGCATCTGCGGCTACAGGTTAATTAAACTAAACACCTCAGGTATGATTTCCAGTTTTCAAAGTCAGATTCTATGGTCAAAAAATGGCACTGCCGACTCTTGGGAGAACACACCAGCTGCAAGCGGGGGGATATGATGAGTAAGGAAACCGCCAAAAACACTGTTGATTTCGCAAATATTGATATCGAATCACCTACTGTGGAAATAGGTCGGATTTGTCCTCCCGCAGACAGGATAGTGGTTGCTCTAAATGTAGCTGAATACAGAACAAAAAAATTCGATTTGGTGGAAAAGTCGCTAAAGTTGAAAAATGTTGCTGTGGCACATAACGCATATTATTCCGGTAAATTCAAAGGTAGTAAAAATGCCGATATAGTATATACGGTGCAAAGGTGTGTGGATTGTTGCGCCGGTTCAGATAATGATGCCGGGAAAGTGCTAAGTAAAGCCTTGGCAGCCTGCCTGGCCTCCAGGAGTTCATGTGCTGTAATCATTGATGATAATGACAATATTTATATCTGTACCCTAAATAAAAATTTTAATTACCAGGATATCAGCTCAGGAGATGATTATTCCAGTAAATATGGCGGACTGACATATCTTGAGACCAAGGGAAAAACGAGAATCCCTGATCCGCATGATCAAGATAAATTCTATAAAATAAATTTCCTGGTAACGTCCGATGGTTATCCTCTTGTTCCTGTCAGGGACCAGGAAGATTTCCTGGAAAACAATCACTATTATTATTTAGCCAGAGGTTTAGACGGGAGCAGCAGTGACATGGTGACAAAACTTATCTATGTAGTAAAATCAGGTGAACTGGAAAGATATATCAGAGGAGTTTTCTATCAAGGGGAGGATTACTGATGGATAGTTTAGAATTAACTCCCTGGCCATTTAGGAAACAGACTAAGAATTCTATGAAGAGTATTGACATACCGCGTAACGCCAGGGTGAAATATTATAAAGACCTAAACCTAATATATAACCTGTATAAGCATTATCAAGATGTTAATATTCCAGCTGAGATTTGTTACGATAAAATTGCTTCTCTTCCGGTTTTAGTTGTCTATCATCCGGGAGAAACGATCTATTTTGTGCATACTGATGCGGACTTTTCGCCAATCAAGCACGCTGTCCTGGAATCCGAAACTCCCCGCAGACCTGCCCTATTGCTGGCAGATTCTTCAATTTCTCTTGACAAGCAGTATATCAGAAACGGTGAACCCGTAAAGATACGAGTTTTCCTGACCAAAGCCCTGCATAATGTCAGTATTCGTGTTTTTAAAGTTGGCACCCAGAGCTTATATTATAATCTCAGCTCCTTTCCCAGAAACCTCCCCCAAGGTGAAACAGTGGGCATTTGGGATGGGAAGGTCGGAGATGACGGGGGAGTATATAGTGTCATCCTGAAAGGGGCCGAGGATAATGGCTTCTTTCAAAAGACCAGAATCATAAAATCAGTTTACACAGTTGAAATAGTAGACGATAGGTCGATTAGACTGGGCTGCTGTCCAAAGAACGGCAGGGACTTTAACATTTATGCTCAAAAATTAATTACGGAAACAGCTTACCAGGATGAAGTCAGCAAGGAACTGGCACTTAAACAAATGATTATAAAAGCAATTGAACAAAATAATCAGACTTCCAGTGTGATTATTAATATATTTGATAATGGACCCGGGACATCAGGCAAAATGAGGCTAATGAATATTGAATTTGCCTTTACCTTCAGACATATAAACTCCGACGGAATTCTAAATATGACTCCGCCAACCGTTCCGGAACTTGAGAGACTAAGAGGTATTAATACAAGAATAGAGAGGATAATCACAAGCGATTTTATTCAAGTTTGTTTTCAAGGAGAATATAAACGTGCCGATCTGATTGGCCGGGAAATTATCCTGGGCAGAGAGGAATTGGCACGCTTCAATAAATCAGGTAAAATAAAGAAGTATAATTTTCCCAAGGAAAAACTAAAAAGCAAGTATGAAGCAGCTTATAGTCTGCCTGCAACACTTACCAATTATCTTAAACTGAGAGATATTCTGCTGGAAAAGGGCTTTACTTTCACAGCCGGTAACTTTAACGCGGAGGTTTCCCTTAGGGTATATCCAAATACTTCGCGTCAAAAAGTAACCTGGATAACTTTTACAGAGTCTGAATCTGCTGACACTCCCGAAGGCATTGCCGAGGTCATTATTAATTGCCAAAAGGATCAAATGAGGATTATTTCACCTTTGTTAACCTCAACAGCAATGCTGAAGCAGAGCGGGAGTTTTACGATATATCTGGACATTCCCAATGCTCTTATCCAGAAAAGTCCGCCGGAAATAGGCGAAATAGTTGCAGATAAAGTTAAAATGTTTTCCCCTCTGGATAAGAATAAACCTTTTCAAAACCGGCCGGACCCTGAAAATTCCTTTGGAATCAGGGTTGTAAGCTTTAAAAAAATAACTAAAAATGATCCGTCTGATAAAATAGATGTCAACAGGTTATATAAAGGCACTATTAACACGAAGGAAGAAACCAGGATCGTCAGAGACCCCACTGAACAAGACCGGATCATTGTAATTGACGGAGATATAGCTGTTCCTGTTCGAAACCCGGCATACATCCCTGAGGAAGACTATCAGGTATATCTGAAGATGTATTTGAGGAAATATCCCGGTATTCTGGATGAATGTGAGAACTTATACAGAGTTGAGCTCAAACCGAACGTTAAGCTTCAACCGGGGATCTATTTACTGAAAGTCACCGGTAGTGATGATGAGAAAGTTCACCCTGTAATGGTTTTTGCGGACAGCAAAGACAAATATAATTTTAGCCAGATCACTGATGTCCATCTGGCCCAAAGGTACGATGAAGTGGAATATTACTTACCCGCAAATGTCATAAAGCACTATGCCAATCCGAATAAATCATTTATAAGCTATGCCCAGGAGTTAAACAAATACGATTTTGTCGTAATCACCGGGGATCTGGTTGAATATGCCAATGATCATCGTCCCTATGAAAATGATTTTATCCGAGATGGAAACTGGATGTATACAGAAAGTATCATCAGGGATAATTTTAGCGTTCCTGTATTTGTAACCCCAGGCAATCATGATTACAGACATAATACGGTAGCGCTTAGTTCGATGACATCAGACCTCAATCTCACAAAAAATGATGCCCAAAAATACCCTTATGATACCCTCCAGGACGTAGTTAAATGGGGATTGCAAAAGTGTCTGGAAGATTCCCTTTATTATGATGAAAATGCCTTACAGTATTATTTTTATAATTTCTGTCCTTTTTATGATTATTCTTTTCAACTGGACAATTTAAGTTTTATATTTTTGGACTCTAAAACCGATAGTTTCGCCTTTATGAATGATTATCCTACTAAAGATCTGGAAATGACCGCGGAATATGTTGCTTCAATCTTACTGGGCAGCAATCCTGCGCCCATGTTAACCGGATTGCTTAGAGAACAGCTTGATTTTGTTGATTCCTGTCTTGATAATATTGGAATATTGTTTATGCATTCAGCTTTGATCAATGTGCCGTCTGCCATCCCGGATCCGCTGGTTTATCCGGAGCTGATTTCCAGGTTCGAAGACTGGAATCGTGGCTATTTGCCGGAAAAATCACTGGATGAAGACGTCATAACTGCCATAATCAAAAAGAGAACAGATGAAATATTAATGCATCAATCATCCAGATCCGCACTGATGGCGGCCAGAATACCGGGAAAGCAGCACTTAATACAAGAGCTGGATCAGATAATAATGAAAAAGAAAAAGAACTTAAACTTCTTTAAGGCAATCCAAAATGGCGGAATCTATTACGATTCCTCTATCTACCTGGGCAAGGATAAGACAACTTACTTTGACGAGAGTTCGGTTACTTACTTCCGGGATGAACTAATCAAGAGGATGAAAAGCAATACCACCAACAAGAAAAGAATTAAGCTTGCTGTAGTAGGTCATGTCCATAAAAATTTGGAGTTCAAGCTCAAATCACCCCCAGGCGAGTTAGAACAAATGCGCTGGTATTGCGGCGAATATGCTTGCAGGGAAAATGAAAACAAGCCCTTGGAAGATGCTCCTTATACAGTTGCTACGGTATCAGGCGGTTATTTGGGTTACAGATGGATCAAAAAGGCTGATGCAATGGACAGTTTTGATATTGACTCTTACAAGAAGGAATACTACGGAACCGGTTACCGGGATTTTTGTATTACTGCCGACGGTGTGCTTGAATCAATGAAGATAATCGAAAGATTAAAATAAGCGTAATTCCCACTCCTGTTTATTGAAGCGGGAGTCTCTGGGATAGTACTCACTTGCAGAAGATGGCGTCTCATAATTGATAAATAAAAATTGGATAAATTGATCAGAAAGATTGTGAAATTAATGAATGATCTTGTGTTAAAGGAAATTGCTCAGGAAATAAAAGGACTTCATAATGGAGCTATCGCGCATATTAAAAACGGTGAATATGTGGAAGCTGCAATTCAATACCGGAAAGCTTTAATGATAACCGAAAAAATCAGTTATTACGAAGGAATGGCGATAACACTTTTTTCGATGGCTAATTTAGCCTTGATTATTGGAGATTTAATCGAAGCGCTAAACAATGCTGCAGATTCCAGGAAGATGTTTGCCAAGGCAAATCTCGCTTATGAACATTGTAACGACTTGCTAAAGCAGTTAGCAGTAATGGCCAAAAAGAAGGGAATTAATTATGAGCGAGAGGGTAAGTTTCAGGAGGCAATTAATCATTTTGAAGCAGCCCTTCCTTTCGCTGATGAGAAGAGCCGCCAGGCCATGACCCATGAAATTGAACTGCTTCGGAGGATAATAAATGCTCGATAAGGAAAAAATAGCCGCAACATTAAAACTACTTAATAAAGCGGCCATAATGGAAACTGCTCAGGGGAACTATGAGAATGCCCTAACTTTATTCGGACAGAGTCAGGAGCTTGAGCAAAAACTCGGTCTCCGGCTTCAAGTTGCCGAATCATTTGTAAATAAAGCTAATATTTATTTTTTAATGGAGAAATTCGATTTGTGTCTTGAATCCTTAAGGAACGCCGAAGAAATATTTCGTAAAGAAAAAAACAATTGCGGCATTTTCAAAGTGCAACAATTGTTA
>JBMNTM010000060.1:0-9270 GCA_050945735.1 Desulfosporosinus sp. | reverse complement strand
AATCAGGAATACCGGTTGATTTTATCATTTTTCTCTTGATTCCTTTATCATTTGAGATTTGACTTTTTGTAAGATTATTTATGCAACGCTAATGAGTTAATATAAAATAAGGAATGATCTTGTTGGAAGAAAACACTAACTTTATCGAAATCTTAAAACGAAAAGGAATGAAAAATACCAAGCACAGGAATGCCATCCTCCTTCTCCTAGAAAAGTCGGAATATCCTTTGACGGCTGAAGAACTATATATATTATTAATGGAAAAGACCGCTACAATTAATTTGTCAACTGTCTATCGGACATTGGATACATTTGTCTCGAAAAATCTAGTTATAAAATCAACTATGGACGATGGTAAAGCACGCTATGAACTCAATCTTCATGAGCATAAACATCATCTTTTTTGTATTGGTTGTCATAAAATAATTTCTATTAAGGAATGCCCTATGGGAGAACTACAGGAAACATTAAAGAAAAAGATGAATTTCGATGTGACCGGACATAAGCTTGAGATTTACGGTTATTGTCATAATTGCAAAATTGTGAAGATAGACTAAATGAAAGGGGTCGTGTTGAAACTTTAGTTTCTCACCGGACCCCTAAAATTTTTGGGTTGAATACTATTTATCCCATGACAGCACAGCAACCAGTTTTTTCTTATAATGAGCAACAATGCAATCCCCACTCAAGTTTGACTTTTTTAATTCCTTGAGGATAAATTGGCGCACATATTTGAATATGTTATGGTGGCCGGATCATTTTGCTACCAAAAGACTGATCCTTTCTTGAAGTTGTAATAAAGTGAAAAGACACATGCATTCCTGTTTTAGATACATGTAGGGGATGAAAGAGGTATATGCTAAAGGCTCTTGACAGGAGAGCATTGCTTTAATATATTAAAGGAAGAAAGCAAACAAATGTAAGGAGCAGGATACAATGTCCAGTGATGAGCGTTTACGGAATCCGTCAACGGATGCCTTGTTTGAAGCAATTTTATTATTAAAAGATAAAGAAGAGTGTTATCGGTTCTTTGAAGATATTGCAACAATTGCGGAAATAAGAGATTTAGCCCAGCGCCTGGAAGTTGCCAAAATGTTGCAGAAGAATGAGACTTACACTACTATTGGAGAAGTGACAGGAGCAAGTACTGCGACTATCAGCCGTGTTAAGCGTTGCTTAAATTATGGAGCTGATGGATATCAACTGATCTTAAAGCGTTTGCAGGAGCAAAACGATTAATAACCTGATAAAAATAAATATTAAGGAGCAGGATCAAATGCTGAGAACGAATCTGGGACTACGCATTCCAGAGGGAATGCGGGATTTATTACCTGAGGAAGTCAGCGTACAGGAGCGTTTAGAACTAGATATTCTTACACTATTTCGTCTATGGTCTTATCAGAGAGTGTTAACCCCAACACTTGAATTTTGCGCTTGTGTTCAGCCAGATATTGAGCAAGACGACTTTTTATATAAGTTTTTTGATCGCGAAGGACGTATTTTGGCCCTGCGTCCAGAACTGACGATGCCGATAGCACGGCTTGTCAATACACGTATGCGTGGAACAGATTTACCGCTGCGCCTGTGTTACAGTGCGGATGTCTATCGAAACACTACGGTTAGATATCGAGAATTCCGCCAAGTCGGTGTAGAGTTAGTAGGTTCAGATCAAGAGCTTGCTGATGCAGAGGTGCTCGCCCTTGCAGTGGAGGCCATGGCGGTTACGGGCTTAAAAAATTATCAGTTTAATCTTGGACATATGGGAATTTTTTCAGGACTTATGCTTGAAGCAGGGGTCGATGCGGGGATGCAAGCCGAGCTGGAAGAAGCGTTAGCTCGCAAAGATATGGTTGCCGTGGAAAGTTGGGTAAGCCAGAGCGGGTTACCGGAACGTGTTCAGGAGCTATTACTGCGTTTGCCCCATTTTCACGGGGGAGAGGAAATTTTGGATGAAGTTCTCCTCTATAGTGAACTTCCAGCGATTCGGGAAGCTGTGGAGAGTTTAAGACAGATTTATCGCTATTTGCAGCACTTTGGAGTGCAAGCAAATGTTTCGCTCGATTTAGGCATTCTACGTGGTTTTTCCTATTATACGGGTGCTATTTTTGAAGGATATATTCCAGGAATGGGGTTTCCGATCGTTGAGGGAGGACGTTATGATACATTGTACGCTGATTTTGGTAATCCACAACCGGCAACCGGGTTTGCCATTCACCTTGGAAACCTGTTAGAACATTTTCCCCTTCCTTCTGTGCAGGGAGCGGATGTCCTGGTTTATGGAGCTGATGCAGAGAAGGTTATTCGTCAGTGCCAAGCCTTAAGGGCCAAAGGGAAACGGGTTGAAATGGCACTTGAAGTGTTAACTGGTGAAGACGCCCATAAAAAAGCTAAGTTAAAGAATGTTTCTGAGATCTTCTGTATTGATGAAGAACAGTCCTAGAATTTTGCGCAGTGAAGTTTCATATGAACACTATTATTAGTCGCTGAAAGCAATAAAAATAATTAAGATACTGGTAAAGGAAGGGGGATAACCTTGTGGAACAAGATTTTTTGACGATTGCCTTGCCCAAAGGAAAGTTATTGATTGACTCCATCCAATTATTGAGTCGTGTTGGGATAGAATGCAGCCATATTGATGAAGATTCCCGCAAGCTCTTCTATGATCTTCCGGACAGTATGGTCAAGCTTATTATATGCCGTGCCACAGATATTCCGACTTTTGTTGAATATGGAGCCGCAGATCTTGGTATTGTTGGGAAAGATACCTTATTGGAACAGAATAAAGACGTGGCTGAATTATTGGACCTAAAATTCGGATTTTGCCGATTTGTAGTTGCTATGCCGGAGGCAAGTGTCCCCCCTAAACTTCCGAGTGGAGGGTATGATTTAAGTGTCCTGAACCATCAGCGAGTAGCCACAAAGTTTCCCCGGGTTGCAGAGACTTTTTTTAGCGAACTGGGCATGCAGATCCATACCATTAAACTACATGGTAATATTGAGCTTGCTCCATGTGTTGACCTGGCAGAAATGATTGTAGATATTGTTTCCACAGGAAAGACTCTTAAGGAAAATCACTTGGTCGAGGTCGCTCAGATTCTTGACGCAACTTCTCGCCTAATCGCTAACCGTGTATCCCACCGCATAAAATACGAACGGATTCAGGATTTAGTAGAGCGTTTACGTGCAGAAATGCAAGGGAATTCATTAGTGAAGTAAAGATTCTCAGTAACTAAGATGCTTAAGATTTAGATATTTTAGACCAAAAAATTAGCAGATGAAAATTGAAGGGGAAATTTATGAAGATTGAGAAACTAAGCGACATCGATTTAAACCGCCTCACCCGGAAATCGTATGGAGACGATGCAAATTTGGAAAAGCGTGTAGCAGATATCCTCAAGCGTGTCCGTGAGGATGGAGAAGAGGCGGTATATCAACTGACTGAGGAATTTGATCATATTAACTTACGAACAAGCGGTTTGAGAGTCACGGATGAGGAAATTCAAGCGGCTTATCATAACGTAAGTCAGGATATTTTAGAAGCAGTACGCAGGGCAAAGGAGAATATTCTGCGCTATCATGAAAAGCAGAAACGAATCTCTTGGTTAGAACCTGAACCGGATGGGAGTATACTTGGGCAGCTTATCCTTCCACTCAAACGTGTAGGTATTTACGTGCCCGGGGGAACGGCTTCCTATCCATCTTCCGTTTTGATGAATGCCTTGCCGGCTGTGGTAGCTGGCGTAAAGGAAATCGTAATGGTCAGTCCCCCCAGGGCAGATGGCACACTCTTGCCTGAAGTTTTGGTGGCAGCGGCAGAAGCTGGGGTAACAGAAATATATAAAGTAGGCGGGGCTCAAGGGATTGGGGTGTTAGCATTCGGGACGCAGACTATACTTGCTGTGGATAAAATAACCGGACCAGGAAATATCTATGTAACCTTAGCGAAAAAACAAGTTTTCGGAATAGTTGATATTGATATGTTAGCCGGACCAAGTGAGATTTTAATCCTGGCTGATGAGAGCGGACATCCGGAAGAACTGGCTGCGGATTTGCTTTCTCAGGCGGAGCATGATTATTTAGCCTCGGCGATCCTGGTCTCGCCTTCCCGTCAACTTCTTGAGCAAACGATCGTTGAGGTGGAGCGGCAGCTCGAAGACCTGCCTCGAACTGAGATTGCCCGTGCGGCCTGGGAAAATTATGGGGCCGCAATTCTCGTGTCAGATCTCCGTGAAGGCATTGATTTGGCTAATAAGATTGCGCCCGAACATTTTGAACTGGTCGTAGAAGACCCCTATTCTTGGTTAGGGCAAGTTCAAAATGTTGGTGCGGTCTTTCTGGGAAGGTATTCCCCGGAACCGGTCGGAGATTATTTTGCTGGACCTAATCACGTATTACCGACCGGAGGGACGGCTCGCTTTTACTCTCCCCTTAATGTCGATACTTTCCTGAAAAAAGTAAGTGTAATTGGGTATTCGGAAGCCGCCCTGAAAAGGGACGCCAAGCAGATAGCCTTATTTGCCCGCAGCGAAGGCTTAGAAGCGCATGCTCGTGCCGTTGAAATAAGGTTTATAAACAAAAATACCTAATATGCTTTTGAAATCCTCTCGGATTAAAGCTATTAAGAAATAACTTTTTAAATAACTCTTTGTTGAGATAGGAGAGAGCGAGATGAATATTGTTGCCTGTAATCCGGAGAGTTTAGTTCGTTCTCCAGTCCGTCAGCTCGTTCCTTATGAAACAAAATATCTGCCCCAGTGCATTAAACTCGATGCCAATGAAAATCCCTTTCCCTGGCCTGCGAAAATGCAGCAGTTATTGTACGAAGGGGAATTAGCCTTTAACCGCTATCCGGATGGCATGTGTGGAGAACTCAAAAGTGCTATCGGGAAGTACACAAAAATACCACCGCAAGGAATCTTAATTGGTAACGGATCTGATGAAATCATCCAGCTTATTTTACTAACCTTTGGTGGCTTAGGGAAATCCTTGATTATTCATCCGCCGACATTTAGTATGTATCAGATTTATGCGCGTTTAACCGATACTAAAATTGTGCCGGTTCCTTTGTTAAACGGCCTCGTGCTAGATACGGAGAAAATGCTGGCGGCGGCTCTTTCCCCACAGGCCCATTTGGTAATCGTTTGTAATCCCAATAATCCCACCGGTTCGCTGTTCCCACGAGAAGAGATTCTCCGCTTGGTTCGGGAAAGCGGTAAAATCGTGGTGGTTGACGAAGCATATGCGGAATTTTCAGGGGTAACTCTTATTCCTGAGATTGTAAATTATCCCAACTTATTGATTATGCGCACCTTTTCAAAATCTTTTGGCTTGGCCGGCCTCCGCTTGGGTTATTTGCTTGGACAACCGGAAACCATTGCCTTAATCAATCGGGTTAGGCCGCCATTTAATGTTAATTCGTTCAGTCAAAGGGCCGGGTGCCTGGCTTTAAGTTTCTTAGAAGAGTATCAAGCGCAAATTCAAATGATCAGGGAAGAAACACGTAAATTGCAGGCGGGATTAATGCAACTGCCTGATGTTGTGGTCTATCCGACGCAGGCAAATTTCATCCTCTTTAAGCCTAAGGACCCCGACGGATGGGCTAACGAGTTATTAAAGAGGGGCTTTCTTGTTCGTAATATGGGCGCGCTCCCTGTTCTTGGAAAATGTCTGCGTATTAGTGCCGGGTTACCCGAAGAAAATGAGGAATTCTTACGGGCAATTCGCGAGATCAGCATACAATCTTGATCTTAAAGGAAGGGAGGGAGGCATATTATGCGAAAAGCTTATATAGAACGGAAAACAAAAGAAACAGAGATTCGGGTTCGTTTGAATCTTGATGGTACGGGAGAAGCTCAAGTGGAAACGGGGATCGGTTTTTTTGATCATATGCTGACAGCCTTGGCCAGATTTGCCTATTTTGATCTCAGTTTGCATGCTAATGGAGATTTAAAGGTGGATGCTCATCATACAATTGAAGATTGTGGTATTGTATTGGGACAAGCTTTGCGAGAAGCATGCGCTGATAAGATGGGAATCGAACGGATCGGCGAAGCACTGCTTCCCATGGATGAAGCACTTGTACAAGTGGCCTTGGATTTCGCCAATCGTGCCTACATGGTTTGGGTAGTGGATTGTCCGGACGGCAAGGTCGGCGAGTTTCCAATCGAGATGGCTGAAGAATTCTTTCGCGCTTTAGCAGTACAGGGCGGTCTTACCCTGCATATCCGGTTACTCTCTGGAAAAAACCGTCACCATATTATGGAGGCTGTCTTTAAAGGGGTGGGAAGAGCACTTGGAAATGCCCTTCGTCAGAACACCCGCTATAATGGCATACTTTCAACTAAAGGAGTTTTATAAGGGAGTTTAGAGGAGAGGAGTTTTGGAGAGGAATTTTATAAAGGACCCACAGGATAAGACAGAAACGTAAAAATTGCTCTATGCTGGTCCTTGGGGACTTAAGCTGCGATAAACTTTGGAAAGTTGGTGAATGAACATGCTGCTTTTTCCAGCTATTGACCTTAAAGAGGGAAAAGCGGTGCGCCTTTTGCAGGGCCGAATGGAGGACTCTACGGTTTATGCCGATAACCCTGTTAAGGTGGCCAAGGACTTTGAAAGGCAAGGTGCCAAGTATTTACATATGGTCGATTTAAACGGTGCTTTTACTGGAAGACCGGTTAATGATGGGGTCATTCGACAGATTGTGAGAAGTGTATCCCTGAAAATCCAGGTAGGGGGCGGAATCCGTACAATGGAGCGGATTACGGAGCTTTTGGAATTGGGAGTCGACCGGGTTATTCTCGGGACAATTGCGGTCAAAAACCCGGAATTGGTCGCGGAAGCTGCACGTCGCTACGGGCGGCGGGTTATTGTGGGTATTGATGCCAAGGATGGCTTGGTTGCGGTTCAAGGATGGGCAGAAAGGACAGAAATGAGGGCGGTTGACTTAGGTAAGGCCATGAAAAGGGTGGGAATTCAGAGTGTAGTTTTTACCGATATTGCCCGGGATGGGATGCTGACCGGCCTTAATCTTGAAAGCACAGTAGAGATGGCCCGGGAAACCGGGTTATCCGTAATCGCCTCCGGTGGAATTTCAACTTTAGACGACCTGCGCAAGGTGCAAGCTGAGGTGTTAAAAGGAGTCTCTATTGAGGGAGCTATTACCGGGAAAGCGCTCTACAGTGGCGCCTTTGCCCTAAAGGAAGCCCTGGAGGTTGCTCATGAAGGCGGGCATTAGCCGAAAAAGACAGAAGTAAGGGGGAATGTCATGTTAAATAAGCGTATCATTCCCTCTTTAGATATCCATGATTGATGAGTAGTAAAGGGGATTCAAACTACGAACCTCGCACATCGAACTACAAAAACCATGCACATTAAATTACGATATGAAAGGTAGGATATTATGAATGCAAATAAAACAGGATCTTTTGATTTATCGAAGATCCGTTGGGACGCTGATGGGCTTGTGCCGGCAATTGTCCAGGATGTGGAGACCAAAGACGTTCTGATGCTGGCGTATATGAACGAAGAGTCTTTGCGCCGTACTTTACGTGAGCGCAAGGCCTATTATTACAGCCGCAGCCGGCAATCCCTGTGGCTGAAAGGAGATACTTCCGGACATTTCCAAGAGGTCTTAGACATTAAGTTTGATTGCGATCAGGATGCCCTGCTCCTGACCGTAAAGCAAACCGGGATGGCTTGTCATGAAAACCATTTTTCGTGTTTCCACTATGATTTGACCGGTGATGGTTTTATCAGCTGCGGGGAACCGCAAGTAAGACCGGTACCTTCTTTAGGGAGAACTTTAGAGCTGTTAAGTGATGTAGTTCACTCGCGAAACCTGGAGAGACCGGAAGGGGCTTATACAACCTATCTGTTCGAAAAAGGAATTGATAAGATTCTGAAAAAGGTCGCTGAGGAGTGCGCTGAAGTGATTATTGCCGCTAAGAATAGCGATCCGGAGGAGATCACCTATGAAGTATCCGATTTATTTTATCACTTATGGGTAATGATGGAAGACCGTGGGGTTGGGGTAGAAACAGTATCTGAGGAGCTAATGAAGAGGCGCAAGTAGGACGTACAATATTTTTCAAATATTAAAAGCCGGTTTTCTTGATGGGGATTACCGGTTTTTGTGTTGATAGTTGTCAATGCTTCACGTATACTTTCGATTTCGCTTTCAGCGCTGAAGAAAGACAGCAAATTATTGATTCAGTTTACAATAGGATATCTGATCCACGCCTTGAACGCTGATTTCTGGCTCTTTTCCAGGTATGGTGTAACAGGGGTTGGGGGTGTAACAGAAAGAACGTCCCCCTGTTACACCGTTACACCCAATATAGCCTATTATTAGACGGCGACGACTTTCTTGCGCATATATTTATGAAGATAGCTGATGCCGCAGCCTAATGAGATCGCCTTAAATATTTCATTCTTATGTTCATTTACCCACCATGAACCCGCCAGACGGGTTACGCGGCTTCCCTGCCAACCTTTGGGGAACATCGGCGTGGATGCGCCAACCATAAGGACTTCACGCGCTTTAGCGCACAGTTCCAATAAGCCGTCAATACTGCCGTTGATGGTAGTGGTTCCGCTCAGAACAACTACGTCGCAGGTAGGCAGCAACTTCGGCTGTTCCTCCATGGGATGTACCATGACATTGCCGCCATGAATTGACACACCTTCATCAAAGACAATCAATTCTTTGACCAAGTTGGCTATCTGCATAGCCACGGGGGCAATTATGCCAATCATTCCCACGGTATCGTCCGGCTGCAATTTCATACCGAAAGGCATGCCAACTTTGACATTGTCGGGAAAATCCTGCCCGCAGGAGGCGGCTGCCAGTACGGCAGAGGCAATTGCTCGTTGGAGATTATCGCCGCCGAAAATGATCCAGTCCGCAATCTCCACAGCTGATCTGCCTATAACTTTCTGGGCATAAGGAAAGGCCGAGCAGCCGTGAGGCAGTCCATCGCGTAGCACGTATGATACGCCGACAGCGCCGTTGTCAAGTTGGCAGCCAATTAGTGAAATACCAATAACTAAGTCGCGCACAGACCTGCCGGATAAATAAGGTTCAGCTGCGGCTAACACGTTTTTCATGATCATGGCAATTTCCTCCTAATCTATTTTCAATATACTACTCAACTTTCGCACCTCGGTTGTGCGAATAAAGCCTTGATATAACTGGGTAATTCGCCGATCCAGTTCTGTAGTTGACAAATCAATGCTTCATTATCTCTGGATTTACCGATGAGCAAATCCTGT
>JBMNTM010000059.1:0-9354 GCA_050945735.1 Desulfosporosinus sp. | reverse complement strand
TTGTTGAGTCGCCTGGCACTTAAACACTAGTATTTTCCTGACAAAAAAACTTAGTGTTGGAGGAGTAAAGAGATACTATGGCAAGATTTCGCTTTCGTTTGGAAGTAAGCAGCCGCCTTGCCGAACAGGCTTTGGAAAAGATCCAACGGGAGTATGTTCAAGAAGTGCGGCTCTGGAGGACTTTAGCTGAAACTTACGCACTTCAACAAGAGCGTTTTATCGCCGCGCAAGAAGGACAACGGAACATTGGCCGAAAGCGACCGGAAGAGTTGGGAATCTGGCAAATCTTTACTTCCGACCAGCAGCGTCGCTTGCAACAATGTAACGAAGAGCTGCGGAAGCAAGAACTCATTTTAGAAAATACACGTCTCCGTTTATTGGAAGCTTACCGTGAAGCAGAGAAACTAAAACGTCTCAAAGAAAAACAAGCCAAGGCTTTTCAGTTGGCTGAGCTGCAGAAAGAACAAAGAATATTGGACGAAACCGGCCAAGTTCTTTACAGTCGTAAGCAGTTGTAAATACCGTTTGAAAGGGGGGAAGGGCTGTTCCTCCGCGAGAGGTTTCCACAGCCTGCTATTTGATCAAGGTCACTCGTTTAAACGACAAGATATTTTTTATTAATTCCGACTTGATTGAAATAATTGAAGAAACCCCGGATACGGTTATAACCTTAACGGGTGGAAATAAATTTGTAGTGTCCGAGCCTGTCGATGTTCTTATAGAGCGGATCGTTGAGTTTCGCCGGCATTGTTATCCAATTTATAAAGTGGAGGAGCGATCCAACATATGAAAGGAAAATCCCTGATTTTAATAATCCTTGCCATTTTGTTAGGCATGGGACTGGGTGTAGGAGGAACGTTGGGGCTACAAAAAATATTTGTAGCTTCAGCCCAGAGTAGCGACTACATGCGTGCAGCGCAGAAAGAGGCTGTATTGCTACCCATCGGCGAATTCACGGTGAATTTGCAGGGGGGGTCGTTTCTAATGACAAAAATTACCGTTCAGGTTGTTGATGCGAAAGCACAAGCTGAATTAAAGGAAAAGGAAGCATTCCTGCAAGACCGGGTTAATTCCGTGCTGGTGAATAAATCCCTTGCTGATGTGCAAACCACGGCTGCGCGGGAAAAATTGAAAGAGGAACTGCTAAAGAATCTTAATCAAGTTGCTGGAAATAAAATTAATGATGTCTTGTTCCTATCCTGGGTTTACCAGTAAAACCAGTGGTCAGAGGCCGGAGGTTGGAGCAGGTAGTTGGAGTAGGTGGGCATTTAAGTATCGGGCCTCGATTATTAGGCTGCGCTTATTGGATCCCGGCTCGTGATTTCGGCTCGTAAAGGGGGGATTATATGGGAGACGTTTTATCCCAAGAGGAAATTGATGCTTTGCTGAGTGCACTAACCGAAGGGCAAGTCGATGCGGAGGAGATGAAGATAACCGAAAGCCAAAAGCGCGTTCGGGTCTATGATTTTAAACGGCCAAATAAGTTTTCCAAAGATCAGATTCACTCCCTCCAAAACATTTATGAAAATTATTGTCGCATCTTGACCACATATTTATCCGGACAGTTGCATTCGCTTTTGGAATGTAAGGTTCTTTCAATTGAGCAACTCACCTATGATGAATTCATTCGTTCGCTGCCAAACCCAACTGTATTAGGTCTTTTCTCGTTAAACCCCTTGGAGGGGACAGCCTTGATGGAAGTAAACCCGACGCTTACCTTTAGAATTGTAGATTGTCTTCTCGGAGGACAAGGAGAGGACTTGGAAAAAAATCGGGAATTAACGGAAATCGAGAGAACCATTGTGGAGCACCGGCTTTCCCAAATTATTGGCCTCAAAGAAGAGGCTTGGTTGGAAGTATATGAGCTTAAACCGCAATTTGTGGCGATGGAAACAAATCCCCAGTTTACGCAAATTGTGGCACCAAATGAGATGATCGTGCTTGTGACTCTCGAAGTTCTGATTGGCAAATCAGTCGGGATGCTCAATATCTGTTTACCTTATCTTGTGCTAGAGCCGATCTTAGGTAAGTTAAGTTCATTTTTCCTTTTTTCCAGTCGTGCAAAGGAGACCTCCCCAGAAGAGAGGCAGGTAATTCGGAAAAAAATCGAATGGGCAAAGGTTGATTTGGTAGCCTTTTTAGGCTATTCGGAAATCCTCGTGCGCGATCTTCTCGACCTGGCTAAAGGAGATGTTATTCCTCTGAATCAATCCGTTAATGAGGCACTTCCCTTATACGTGGGTGAATTCATGAAATTTAAATCCATCCCCGGAATACACGGAGAACATATTGCCGTTCAAGTGACTGAAATTGTTAAGGAAGGAGGGGAAGAAGGTGGATAATAGTATACTCTCCCGGGAAGAGATTGATGCCTTGCTGCGGGGCACACCAGAATCAAACGCAAAACCAGAGACACCACATATAGATGAATTACTGAATGAGATGGAAAAAGATACCCTGGGGGAAATTGCCAATATTTCTATGGGTACTGCGGCCACGACATTATCCCAGCTCTTAGGCAAGAAAGTAAATATTACGACACCAAAAGTAGAGTTAACCAGTTCGGAACAGATTCGCAAGGATTTTCCTATTCCTTCCGTAATATGTAACGTCAAGTATATAGCAGGAATCGAAGGATCGAATCTCTTTATTCTTTCCCAAAGGGATGGGTCAGTGATCGTTGACTTGATGATGGGGGGAGAAGGAAATCAAACTACGGAACTTACCGAGCTACAAATTAGTGGCATTGCCGAGTCTATGAACCAAATGATGGGGTCGGCCGCCACTTCCATGTCTACCGTGTTTAATTCCAAGGTTGATATTACTCCGCCAAATATAATGCTTACTGATTTTTCGCTGGATGAAGATGTTATTTCAAATTTTCTAAATGCAGATGAACCGCTTGTGCGTATCTCTTTCCGGATGGTTGTTAAAGATGTCCTGGACAGTATCCTAATCCAAGTGTTACCGCTTAATGTGGCAAAAGGGATGGTTAATAAGTTGATGGGCGCAATGGCCGGTGGCTCCGCTGCAGCGCCGGCAGCACAAGCCCCTGTTGAAGCACAAGCCTCTGTTGAAGTGCAAGCTACTGTTGAAGCGCAAGCCACGCCTGAACCGGCATCTTTTCAAGAACCATCGCTATCCTCCCCGCCAGCTTACCAAGCATCGCCTTATCAGACTTCAGCCGGCTTCCCTCTAGCCGGGGCGGTTCAGGTTTCTCAGGGAAGAACACAGACATCCGTTCAACCCGCCCGGTTTGCACCTCTTCAACCGGGACAACCCACAGTGCAGCCGGACAACCTGGATTTGATCCTGGATTTGCCCTTACAAATTAGCGTGGAGTTAGGTAGAGCAAAAAAAACAATCAAAGAAATTTTAGAAATGGGTCCGGGTTCGGTCATCGAATTGGAACGTATGGCCGGGGAAGCGGTAGATATGATTGTTAATGGCAAGTTGATCGCCAAATGCGAAGTTGTGGTCATTAATGAGACTTTTGGGATTCGCATTACTGATATTGTTAATCCTATGGAACGAGTGAATTCACTTAAATAAAAGGAGGAACGCCAAGTGAGTGATAGTAGCCGACAATTTATGGTTATTGAAGTAATTGAGGCTGTCAAGAAGGCGTTGAAGTAGTATGTCTAACATAGAAGACCAGCCATTTCCGGCCGCCGGGACCGCTTCGGTAGTTACCGATAACATGTTTAACTGGTGGGGACTAATGGGCACGTTGTTGATTTTCTTTCTTATTCTGATCGTGTCTCTCTGGGTTATCCGGCGGCTTTATCAGGCGAATAATCGCAAGATGAGTGTTCCATGGGCAAGAGTGCTTGACCGGCAAATGTTAGGTGGTCACCATTACCTTTACCTTGTTGAGATAGCCGGGCAGTTACAAGTCTTAGGCGGGTCGGATCATCATTTGTTAAGAATCAGTGAAATAAATGATCCCATTGTTGCCGCTGAAATTCTGGAAGAAATAGCGAATCGTCCTATCGAGAAGGTAAATTGGTGGACTAATACTCTACAGAGACTATTGTCCGGACGCGCTCGCAAGAAAAATACTTTTGCGGCGGAGTTGCAACGTATGCTTGATGAGGTGAGAAAATGATCTCTTGTTCAAGCCGCTTTAAGAAACTTTTCACTTTAGGCTTAAATTTCCTGATTGCCCTGGGATTAGGGATGCTGGCAAATCCCAAAATAACCTATGCGGTGGGGTTGACTTTGGATCTGGGAACCACGTCAAGCGAACAAATAGCAACGTCTCTGCAAATCCTGCTGCTTATTACAGTATTGTCTCTCGCTCCCGCTATTCTCATGCTGATGACTTCCTTTACCCGTATTGTGATCGTCTTGTCCTTTGTGCGCAATGCGCTGGGAACGCAGCAACTTCCCCCTAACCAAGTTGTAGTGGGATTAGCTTTATTTCTTACTTTGTTTGTGATGACTCCGACCTGGAGCCAGATTAATGCAAATGCCATTCAGCCCTATCTGAGTAATCAAATTACGCAGACCGAGGCCTTAACTAAAGCAGAGGAGCCCTTAAGGAATTTCATGTTCAAGCAAACCCGGGAAAAAGATTTAGAGCTTTTTGTGGGGTTATCTAAAATGGAGCGGCCAAAAACTTATCGCGATGTTCCCACGTATGTCCTTATTCCGGCTTTTGTTATTAGTGAATTAAAAACTGCTTTTCAAATGGGATTTACAATTTTTATTCCCCTTATGGTCATTGATATGATTGTTGCCAGCACCCTAATGTCGATCGGGATGCTGATGCTCCCTCCCATGATGATTTCACTACCGTTTAAATTGCTTTTGTTCATCCTTGTGGACGGATGGCATTTGGTTGTTGAGTCCCTGGTAATGAGTTTTAAATAATTTATTTTTATCCGTGGGGAAAGGGAGGATGTGACTTGGACCAGAGCATGGTACTTTATTTGGCAAGAGAGGCCGTTGGTGTAGTTCTTCTTGTCGGCGGGCCAATTCTCGGGGTAAGTTTGTTGGTTGGCCTGTTGGTAAGCATCTTTCAGGCAATGACCCAAATCCAGGAGCAGACGCTGAGCTTTATTCCGAAAATTGTGGCTGTGGTTGTCGTGCTGCTGCTGCTGAGTCCATGGATGCTCTCTGTTTTAACGGTATATACTTCAAACTTATTTAAACAATTAGCTTCGTTTGGAGGAATGTGAGCGAGGCGCGAAATGCGCTGCGCGATACTGGAATGCGCTTTTTGCAAATTAAAGAAACGTCGCGAGCTTAAAACTTCGAACATTGATCTTGGAGGGAGAAAATTTTGAGCCTGACAGACCTGCTCCAGGGGAACTTATCTCTATTCATGCTAATTTTTTCCCGCTGGGCCGGCATGATCATGTTAGCCCCGGTTTTTGGAGCAAGGGGCGTTCCTGCCATGGTTAGGCTTGGATTTACAGCGGGTATTACAGTGATTGTCTATCCACTGATCTTGGCGGAAAGGCCAATCATTCCAGTTGAGTTATTACCCTATATGGCGGTTGTGATCAAGGAGGTTTTTGTCGGGCTGGTCATCGGATTTCTCATTTACATGTTGACGGCCATCTTACAAGGGGCAGGACAACTAATTGATTTTCAAATGGGTTTTACGATGGGGGCGGCGATTGACCCGGTTTACGGGGCACAAAGTCCGATGATGGGTAACTTTCAGGTGATTTTGGCTACGATGCTTTTATTGGCTACCAATGCTCATCACTATCTTATTGCGGCCATGCTCAAGAGCTATGCTTATATTCCGCTTAACCCGGCGCACTTACCCAGTCACTTTTCCTATTATGCCCAGCTGGTAGCGAAAGTGTTTGCTTTATCGATTCAATTGGCGATGCCGGTTTTTGGGGCGCTTTTGGTTTCCGATATCGGAGTGGGACTGTTAATCAGGACGGTACCCCAAGTTAATATTTTTTCTGTTCTCTTCTCCGTGAAAATTATTTTTGGCTTTGTCATTCTGTTCCTTTCCATTCCCTTTTTTGGAGAAGCCGTAGCGCATCTCTTTAATCTGAGCATGTCTTGGCTCTTAGAACTCTATCAGGGGTGGAAGCAGTGAGTGAAAAAAAACATCCCGCTACACCCAGGCGCAAAGAGGATGCGCGTAAAAAGGGCCAGGTTTTTAAAAGTCAGGAAGTAGTTTCCGCATTAATGCTTCTTGGACTGGTAGCCGTGCTCAAGTATTGGATACCAGGCATGATCACTCGTCTGGAACGATTCCTTACATACGTCTTAGGTCTTTCTCCGGAATGGACGCAAAGTTCTGTCACAAATCTGATGTTCAATACTTTTTGGGTAGCGATTCAGATTATGGCGCCGGTTTTCGGGGCGGGATTTCTCATTGCCTTAGCTGTAAATTATGCACAGGTTGGCTTCCTTTTTACGGTGGAATCGATGAAACCCCAGCTTTCCCGTATTAGTCCGTTAAGTGGCGCAAAAAGGATTTTTGGCATTAAAGCCTGGGTCGAATTGACGAAATCCCTGACCAAAGTAATTTTGATTGGTTATTTCTTATATGCAAGTGTCCGGGATCGTCTTCAACTCTATCCGGCTTTGATGCAATTGAATGTTGAACAAGCAGCTATTTTTTTGGGTCAAGCCTTGGCGGAACTTGCTTGGAAGATTGCGCTTTCTTTTTTAGGTATAGCTGCTTTGGATTATCTTTATCAACGGTGGGAATATGAACGAAACTTAAAGATGTCCCACGAAGAATTAAAACAAGAATATAAACAAACAGAAGGAAGCCCGGAACTTAAAAGTGAGATTAAGAAAAGACAGCGCGCTATGGCAATGAGTCGGATGATGCAAGATTTGAAAAAGGCAGATGTGGTGATTACTAATCCGACCCATATTGCAGTTGCCCTGCGCTACAATATTGATGAACAGAAAGCCCCCTATGTTGTCGCCAAAGGACAGGATCAGATCGCTCTCCGCATCCGGGAATTGGCCAAAAAATATGACCTGGTGATTGTGGAGAATAAACCGCTCGCGCGTGCTCTCTACGCTCAAGTGGAAATCGGGCAAGGAATTCCAGTGGAGCTTTATAAAGCGGTTGCCGAAGTTTTGGCCTTTGTGTATCGGCTGAAGAAGAAAAAAGCTTGAAGGAGGAGCACTTATGGTCACATCGCTTAAGCATCGGTTAAGGTACAATCAAGATGTTTTAACAGCTATCGGTATCGTGGGTATCGTGGTCATGATGGTTGTTCCCTTGCCCGAGGGATTGCTGGATATTTTAATTACCTTTAATATTGTCGCTTCGGTTCTTACGATGATGTTGGCGGTTTTTGCGAAAGATCCGCTGGAATTTTCTGCTCTTCCCTCACTGTTGCTTACTTTGACCTTGTTCCGTTTGTCTTTGAACATTTCGGCTACCCGTCTGATTCTCCTCGACGGCAGTGCCGGACAGGTCATTCAGCAATTTGGCTTATTTGTTATTCGCGGGAATCCGGTTGTAGGGTTTATTATTTTTTTCATCTTAGTAATCGTTCAATTTATTGTGATCACTAAAGGCGCAGAGCGTGTTTCTGAAGTGGCGGCGCGGTTTACCTTGGATGCCATGCCGGGTAAGCAGATGGCCATTGATGCGGATCTTAATGCCGGGATGATTAACGAACTACAAGCCCGGGATCGGCGTAAAGCGATTCAGCAGGAAGCGGACTTCTATGGTGCAATGGATGGTTCTACCAAGTTTGTTAAAGGGGATGCCATTGCCGCAATTATCATTATGTTTATTAATATTATTGGCGGTTTTATTATAGGAGTAGCTATCCAGGGGATGCCTTTGCTTGAAGCCCTCCATAAATATACCATCCTGACTATCGGGGAGGGGCTCGTTGCCCAGATCCCGGCACTTCTGGTCTCCACTGCAACCGGCTTGGTTGTCACGCGGGCAGCCTCGGAAAACAATCTGGGTAATGATTTGCTCAAACAACTGTTTCGGAATCACAAGGCCTTGTTCATTACCGCCGGTGTATTAATCGCCTTAGCCTTACTTGGTTTGCCATCCTTACCGATGCTCATTGTGGCTGTTGCTTTACTGGCTGTAGGCGTGATGCTTAAGAAAAACTCCGGGGTGTCAGTCACTGAGAAAAAAGAAGCCGCGCGAAAACTGGAGCTCGAAGAGAGCAAGAAACCGGAAAATGTCTTAAATCTTTTACATATTGACCATATGGAGCTCGAACTGGGTTATGCCTTAATCGCTTTAGTCGATGTTCAGCAAGGGGGGGATTTACTGGACCGGATTGTGCTTATCCGCCGCCAAATTGCCAGTGAAATGGGCTTTATTGTCCCCATGATCCGGGTGCGCGATAATATGAACTTACAGCCTAATCAATACATTATTAAAATACGCGGTGCAGAAGTCGCTGCCGGCGAAATTATGGCGGATCATTTCATGGCGATGAGCAATGGGATTGACGATGATAAGATACCCGGTACTCCCACTAAAGAACCGGCCTTCGGACTTGATGCCAAGTGGATTAATGCCATGTACCGGGAACAAGCCGAACTGAGCGGGTGGATGGTGGTAGATGGCCCGACTGTACTGGCGACACACGTCACAGAAGTGATTAAGGCCCAGGCCTGGGAAATCCTCAACCGGCAAGATGTCAAAACTCTTATTGATCACGCTAAGGAACAAGCCCCTGCTGTGGTGGATGAATTAATACCGGAGCTGCTTAGCCTTGGCCAAGTGCAGAAGGTTTTATCGAACTTACTGCGCGAAAGAGTCTCCATCCGTGATTTGGTATCCATTCTTGAAACTCTGGCCGATCATGCCCAGACCACAAAAGATCCGGACCGCTTGACAGAACATGTTCGGCAGGCTTTAGCCCGCCAGATAGTACAGCCGCTCGTCGGCAAGGATAAAACCTTACCGGTAATTACGCTCGATCCGCAGATTGAACAGCAAATTCTGGATAGTATCCAACCATCCGATTATGGCACCTATTTAGCACTTGATCCGAAGATCTTACAAGTGATTTTGCATAACCTTACACGCGAGGTCGAAAAGGCTGTGCGTAAGGGGTATACGCCGGTAGTTGTTTGTGCTCCCTTAGTGCGAATCAATCTGAAACGAGTTACGGAGCGTCAGCTCCCGCAAATTATAGTTCTTTCATATAATGAGCTAGTTCAAGGTATACAAGTACAAGCAGTAGGAATGGTGGAGATGGATCGTGCGAGTTAAACGATTTGTAGGCGATAATGTGGCCGATGCTATGCGAAAGGTAAAACGGGAATTAGGAGCTGAAGCAGTCATTCTCCAGACACGTGAGTTTCGAGAGGGAGGATTTCTGGGCTTATTTGGAAAGATGCGGGTAGAAATCACTGCAGCCTTTGAGGAAAAAC
>JBMNTM010000058.1:0-9463 GCA_050945735.1 Desulfosporosinus sp. | reverse complement strand
ACCAACATAATGTTCATAATACCAATTCCCCCTACTAAAAGAGAGATCCCGGCAACCACGCCGATAAAGTTTGTCAGAATACGCGTAATCTGATTAGCTAATTGCACTAATTGTTGGACATTAAAGGCCTCATACTGATCTGTTGTCCCATGACGCACATTCAGTAAGCGTTTGGCACCGGCGATCGTAGCTGCCAAATCTGTTTCCAGGAAGGTCGCTCCTTCCAATTGGTCGACACGCGTAGACTGGAAAATATTTGCCCAACCTCCCCAGGGAATATAAGCATAGGCATTCTTCGGGCCCATATCAAATTGGGCAAAAACAGATTTATCCTTAGCTAACACCCCAATTACCCGGCAAGGCACATTTTGAATAATCACCTGTTGCCCCAAAGGATTTCTCCCCGCGAAGAAATTTTCAGTTAAGCTTTGATCAATTACAACCACGCGCCGATCAGCTGAAAAATCTTCTTCGGAGAAAAAACGTCCTTTGGCGATTTCCCTGCGGCGCAGATCTGCAAATTCCGGGGTCGTTCCTACGATCATAGCTGAAGACTGCTTTTGATTCCCCTCTACCGATGTATACTCTATACTTGTCGGAACCAACATTTTAACTTGCGGCAAAGCCCTTCTTAAGCTTTCCCCGTCCTGAATTGTTAAGCGCTCTCCCTCAGCCGTCTGTCCGACGGATTTTGTGTACAAGACAAACAAATTAACGCCGCTTTTCTCCATCTCCTGCATAATTGCCGCCTTGCCGCCAAGTCCGATGGTTACGACCGCGATCACTGCTGCAATCCCGATGATAATTCCAAGCATCGTTAATCCTGTTCGAAATTTATTAATCCATAAGCTATAGAGTGCTCCCCGCAAACCTTCCAAGAAGCTCATACACTGCCACTTCCCGTATCCGGCGTTACCGCCAAACCTGGCGAAAGTTCGTCGGAGGGATTAAGGACAACCAAGTCCCCTGCTTTTAGGCCAGAGGTAATTTCCTGATAAGTTTCATTGCCGATCCCAATCGTTACTTCAGTCTTGGCAAGTTTTCCTTCTTGAATCAGATAGACATAGTTTCGCTTTCCTTCTTGAAAAAGAACCTCTTGCGGAACAGCCAAGACCCCCTCCTTGGCCGCTGTGATCACCTGGACATTTACGGTAAAACCCGGCTTAAGTGCGGCAGGCACTTGATCCAGGCGGATCTTCACTCCCACCGTCGGTGCGGATTTCCCCTGAACACTTGGTATTACAATTGCCTGCGGAGAAATTTCTGTAATTGTTCCTTGTATAGTCGTATTACCCAATAGTCTGCTCGAGATCGTCACTTTTCCGCCAAGCTGAACCTTGCCTGCATCAACTTCATTCAGATTCGCCTCAACGTTTATTTGGCTTAAATCTGCCACTATCACAAGCGGTTGTTGAACCGGCGAGAGATTTCCCGCTTGTGCATTGACCTCGAGAACCGTTCCGGCCAGAGCTGCTTTATAAATCATTTGCCCTTTTTGCAGCTGGGCAATTTTTAAAGCTTCCTGGGCCTGCTTAAAAGCTGCCTTGCTTTGCGCTAAAACCGCCTCAGCCTGCGAAATAGTACCCGAACTAAGCGGATTTACCATAAAGGCACTATCCTGACTTTTCTTCAACTCATCCAAATTGCTTTGTGCGGCCTTAACATTCGTTTGCGCCGCTTCAACATTGGCCTTCGCTTGAGCCACTTGAGCATCTGTCAGGGCTGTATCGAGGGTTACCAGAATTTGCCCCGCTTTGACAAAATCCCCGGCCTTCACGGCAACCTTGGTTACCAAACCAGGGTTTAACACTCGTATCTCTTGACGAGACACCGGTACCACGCTCCCGGTCGCAAAAACCTCTTCTTGTAGCGTCATGGGCGCAACCGCAACAGCTTTGACCTTTACAGGACCCTGCTCCCTTCCCCAGATCCGCCATGCCCCGAAAGCTAATGCCAGAACGAACACTACCCCTAGTCCCCACCAAAGAGGCTTCTTCACAGTATCCCCTCCAAACACGCAATAACTGCTATGTCAGACTGATTGACAGAGCCAAATATTCTGTAGTGTGCCCGTATCAAGCTTTTAATTATTCAAAGAGTTCTACGAGACAAGTCCTCAGCTTTAAGCATCATACCAAACCAAGGCTTTAATCCTTGAAGCAAAAGAGCATGGTACCCGGCGAATTTAATTATGTACATGATCTGATGAAAATGATATTATGACAAAAATTACATTAATCCCTTAACCATACTGCGAAAGGAGTACCCACTAATGCACGAACCCCAGGACCTTGCGGTTAAACTCAAAGAAGACCTGGCTCCGGAACAAATGTTGGATATCATCTTTCATTACATATCCTTAATAACCCGCGAAAAAGATTTAGACCTTACTTTACTCTATCTGGCGGATATGGGACGCGAACTAATTCTGGCAGATCGCTGTACCTTATGGCTGTATGACAAAGAGATGAACAAGCTCTGGACAAAAGTCGCGCACGGCGTAACAACCTTAACTATGCCTGCTGAGGCAGGATTAGCCGGCTATGCTTTTAAAAACAATGAAAGCATCCTCATTGAAGATGCCTATCAGGACGCGCGTTTTAACTCTGAAGTCGATCTTCAGACTGGCTACCATACAAAGTCTGTTCTCGTGATTCCAATCCAAAATCAGCAAGGAGAAACCATTGGTGTATTCCAAGCCATCAATAAATTAACCTCTGGGGGAGTGTTTACATATAAGGACATGCACCTCCTCACTCTTGCTGCATCCTATAGCGGCAAGGCTTTGGAATCCGCCATGCTGTATCAAGAGATAGATCAAACGCAAAAGGAAATTATCTATCTCATGGGTGAAATCGGAGAAAGCCGTTCCAAAGAAACCGGAAACCATGTTAAACGAGTTGCAGAATACTCAAAAATCCTCGCCCTTCGTCTTGGCATGGACCCTACTGAAGCTGAGCTCATTAAAATTTCCTCCCCTATGCACGACATTGGCAAAGTGGCTATCCCTGATGCAATCTTAAAGAAACCGGGAAAACTCACTGACGAGGAATTTGCCTTAATGCAAACCCACACGAAGATTGGCAATCAACTCCTTATAAAATCCAAACGCCAAATTCTGCAATCCGCAGCTATCATTGCCCACCAGCACCATGAAAAATGGAACGGAACCGGCTATCCCCACGGCCTAAAAGGAGAAGAGATCCACATCTACGGACGCATAACGGCCATTGCTGATGTATTTGATGCCCTGTCAAGTGATCGTTGCTATAAAAAAGCCTGGGAAATTGATCAGGTAATTAATCTCTTTAAAGAAGATCACGGTCAGCAATTCGACCCCAGCCTCGTCGATGTGTTTCTAAACTGCCTGGAAGAAATTCTCACTATAAAAGAGAAATACGCTGATTATAGTCAATAAGGATATTTGCTCCATGCTTAATCCTCCACCCAATCAAACCTCGCGCCGGCAATATCAACTTGATCTCCTTCTTTGATTCCTTGTGCACGGAGAGCTTCGTCGATTCCCATGGCTTTCAGGATATTCTGGAAACGAAAAACACTCGCTTCCCGGTCAAAAAAGGTCATCTTCACATGTTTTTCGATCTCTTTACCGACGACAACAAACAGATCATTTTCTTTCATGATTTCAAACCGCTTATCTGGCTGCGCTTTCGTAACCAAGTGAGCAACCGGAGGATTAATAATTTTCGGAACCGGGATATCCGGTAAAAGCTGCGCAATTCGGTACATTAATTCTTTTAACCCTTTACCGGTTGCTGCTGATACCGGGAAAATTTCCTTACTGTCCCCGACCGTTTCTTTCAAACGTTGTAAATGTTCCTCCGCACCCGGAATATCCATTTTATTGGTCACAATAATTGCCGGTCTTAAAGCAAGCTCAGGACTATAGAGCCGAAGTTCCTCCTGAATAACCCGCAGGTCTTCGCGCGGATCCCGTTCTTCCGAGCCTGAGATATCCAAAACATGCAAAAGCAAGCGTGTTCGCTCAGTATGGCGCAAAAATTCATGCCCTAAACCTGCTCCCTTATGAGCACCCTCTATCAGCCCCGGAATATCTGCCATCACAAAACTTTGCCCATCCTCCGGCTCAACCACGCCTAAATTTGGAATCAAGGTGGTAAAATGATAATCGGCGATCTTCGGTTTAGCTGCGGAAACCTGCGCGATAATCGTTGATTTTCCCACATTTGGAAGCCCAACCAGTCCGACATCTGCTAAAAGCTTTAACTCCAACCGAAGCCATTTCTCCTCACCAGGTTCTCCGTTTTCAGCCAAAGTTGGGGCTTTATTGGTATTACTCATAAAACGGGCATTACCTCTTCCTCCCCGTCCGCCGGCTGCGGCCACAACACGCTGTCCATGGATGGTTATATCGGCAATTGTTTCCCCTGTATGATCATCGAAAACCACCGTTCCGACCGGAACACGCAGAATAGTGTCTTCACCGCTGCGGCCAGTCATATTTTTAGATTGCCCATGCTCTCCGCGATTTCCTTTATAATGCCGTTTATAGCGGAAATCCACGAGGGTTCTTAAACCTTCATCTCCCATGAAAATAATACTGCCGCCGCGTCCGCCGTCTCCGCCGCTCGGACCGCCTTCAGGAACATATTTTTCCCGTCGAAAGGCAACAGCTCCGGCTCCGCCGTCGCCGCCTTTTACATAGATTTTGGCCTGATCGTAAAACATAGTTGCTTCTCCTAACTGTTAGATCTCTATAAACGGACTGTTTTCCACATATAAGAGTCCCCACTTCTCTATGTGGATATCCACGTTTGGCTTAAGCTGCAAGTTCACTTGGGATTTGACGTTAACTTAACCGTTTTGTCAAAAAGCACAGTCTCTTCGTCTGCTAAGATAACCTCACAAGTCATGCCGCCCGGTTCATCGAATAAATACACTTCAGCCGTGACATTTACTAATGACCGTGCCTGTGAAGACTCTTCCAAGCATTCTCTATTGTACCCGTATAACCTATCCACATATTCTTCCTGCCAGTGATCTTGCCAAAAGTCTTTTTTTTTCATTTCCTCAGGGAAATCGATGGTCACACTGATGCCTTGCTTCCGAAGACCTATAATCAGACCTAATAGGATAGCCGCCAGGGCTGGTTCATGAATTTGAGCTATCTTTTGCTCTTGCTTCTGAACTGCGACTGCTTCTCTCATATAAGCCAAGGCCTTCTCCGCTTGCCCGATTTGTAAATAACCCATAATCACCTGCCAGTGATTCATAAAATCATGCCGCTGAAGACTGTACCACTGTAATAGTTCAGCTAGAAGAACTTGTTCAACTTCTGACATGTTTTCATTTCCTTCCTTTTGTTTGCTTTAGCATCTCTTTGCACCAAGCTTTCAGGCACTACCGGCCGGTCGAATACTAACGCCATCCTTGGCGCATTCGACACTAGACACGTTCTATGTCGTCGCCTTAGCTGCACTTATGTTTGCACTTATTCTTTTTAGAAAATTATATTACTAACCAGTAATAAAGAAATTAATAAAGAAAACCCCTGGGAAACCCAGGGGTGAATATGAACAGCTTATTGGGCTACTGCAGCGATAGATTTTGGGCGCTCGGGATAAACGCTGACTTGTTTGCGCTTCCGATCTTTATGCTCGAATTTAACATAACCATCGATCAGAGCAAACAAGGTGTCATCTTTACCCAAGCCGCAGTTATTGGCAGGATGAAACTTCGTTCCGCGTTGACGAACGATAATACTGCCGGCGGTTACGAATTGGCCATCACCGCGTTTTAATCCGAGGCGCTGGGCATTGCTGTCACGACCATTTCGTGAGCTGCCAACTCCTTTTTTATGAGCAAAAAGTTGAAGATTCATGCTTAGCATGGAGTCCACCTCCTTCGATCTATGAATATATAGTCTTGACCGTAAGTCAAATGTATCTGTTCAATGCCTAAAACCATGGTTTGTAAAATCCACTGAGCCTTTTCCAATTCTTGCTCCGATATTTCCTCCAGTTTGCAGGTGAGAAATCCATCTGCCTCCTGGACCTTCGGTGCTGCCGACAAGAAATGTTCCAAGCCATTGCAGGCCGCAACGCTCAGGGCGGAAATCCCTGCACAGACTATGTCTTGACCGGAATCCGCATACCCGGCATGCCCGCACAGCTCAAATGCCCGTATTCGCTCTTGCTCATCCGCCCAGATAATTAAACGAATACCGTTTGGGCCCTTACGCCTGGAGTGCTTCGACAACCACTTTTGTGTAGGGTTGACGATGGCCTTGTTTGCGTCGATAGTTCTTTTTCGGCTTGTATTTAAAAACAATTACTTTCGCCCCTTTGCCGTGCTCTACAACTTTCAGCACTGCTGAAGCACCGGCTACTAGCGGGGTTCCTACACTCACCACACCGTCTTTTTCCACGAGAAGAACCTTATCAATCGTTACGGCATCTCCTACGTTAGCATCCAATTTCTCAACGTAAATTACGTCGCCTTCTTGAACGCGGAATTGTTTACCACCGGTCTCAATCACAGCGTACATTTAAATTACACCTCCCATGCCCTAGACTCGCCATTGCAGGTCGGCTTTCAAAAATTTGAAAAAACCAGTTAATACCTGATTTGAGCGGTTGCGGTGAGAAGCCACCATACTTGAACATTTTAGCATCCGGTAACAAAATTTGTCAAGTAGTTACTTTTGATTTGTAGTTACCTTAGATTTAGATATTAAGATGTCTTAACATGTAAGATATTAAGATATTAAGATGTTAAGATGTCAAGATATTAAGATATTAAGATGTTAAATGTTAAGATGTCAAGATATCAAGATGCTTAAGATGTCAAAATGCCTAAGATGTCAAAATGCTAAGATCTGTACGGTGTGTGTGTTTGATCTCGGATAATGTCACCTTGTTAATGATCTTGATAAATTGTCATGGGTTACGATTTTTCCAAAAGCGATCTAAATTCCTCGATTTGCTGGACCGGATGCTGACAAGTAAAGTTTTGACAAAGATAAGCTGTAACATGAGTTGGATCAAGGGGGTAATCCTTCAGCCAGGGAATAATTTCCGGCAGGCTTCCCTCCCGGTAAAGAACAGTAGAGTAAGGACGAAATTCCGAAAAGAAGATCCGCTGCATTTCAGACAACTCAGCAGTATTCAGTTCACCGGCCAATATTAATTCCCGAGTCGGATGCAGGGCAAATTGTAAAGCTTGGAGAAAGGCTGTATAACCGGTAGGATGCTCCTGCAAAACGGGGAGAAAAGAGAAAATTTGCTTCTCGGCTTTCTTTTCCCAGCGTTCATCGCCGGTTAAACGTGCTAAGCGAAGAAAGTTGAGCGCGGTGATCGAGTTACCGGACGGAAGGGCTCCGTCATAACTTTCTTTGGGACGGAAGAGAAGTTCTTCCGCATCTGATCCGGTTAAAAAGTATCCGCCGCTTTCTTCATCACTAAACAGGCGTTCCAGTTCTTCCTGGAGGTGGAGGGCAGTTTTCAGATATTGCGGCTTACCACCGGCAGAGTAAAGTTCGAGAAGTCCCCAAATGAAAAAAGCATAATCGTCCAAATACCCTGGATAGGCGGCATCCCTTGCGCGGTAACGGGCAAGAAGCCGCCCATCATTTCGCACCAGATTGGTAAGAATAAAATCAGCGGCCTTGACTGCAGCTTTCAGATAGCTGTTCTTCCCGAGCACCTGTGCCCCTTTCGCTAAGGCTGCAATCATCAGACCGTTCCAGGCTGTTAAAATCTTATCATCCTTATGCGGGTGGACTCGTTTCTCACGGGCAGCAAATAGCCTTTGACGTGCGCTTTCCAGGGAACTCAGCACTTCATCCCTGGTTTGATTATTCTCGCGGGCGATTTTATCTAGAGCTCCCTGTAACAGATTGGGATTATTTTTTCCTTCAAAGTTGCCCTTTGCCGAGATATCATAGACAGCGCAGTACTTTGCGGCTGTTTCTTTACCTAATACAGCTTCTACTTCTTCGGGTGTCCATACTTGGAATTTTCCTTCTACTCCTTCAGCATCGGCATCTTCTGCGGAGTAAAAACCACCTTCCGGTGAGGTCATGTCCCGAAGGACATAGGTGAAAATTTCCTGCGCTTTTTGAGCATCCTCCTGGCGGTGCTTAAACTGATAGCTCTCGAGGTAAGCTATGGAAAGCAGGGCATTATCATAAAGCATTTTTTCGAAGTGGGGTATTAACCACTTTTCGTCCGTACTATAGCGCGCAAATCCGAACCCAATATGATCGTAGATTCCCCCCAGTGCCATTTTGTCCAGGGTTTTTTGGACCATTTCCAAGGCTTTGCTCTCCGGGTGGTCCGCTGCATAGCGAAGGAGAAAGGTTAGGTTATGGGGCGTGGGGAATTTTGGAGCACGGCCAAATCCTCCGTAACTTGCATCAAAGCTGCGGGCGAGAGTATCATATGCTTTTTCGATAATTCTATCTCCCCATGTTTGAAAAGTTACGGATGCGGAGCCCTTATGCTCTTGCAGCGAAACATCGCTTGCCAAAGGAGGGGGCTTAAGCGTTGACTTAGTTGAATTAGTTAATTTAGTTGACTTGGTTGACTTGGTTGACTTGGTTGACTTGGTGTGTCCGGAATAAACTGCCTCAACTATTTTCTCGGCCGACTGCCGCAATTCTTCTTCGCTTGTATTCCAGAGAGTCCCCGCATGTTCTAAAAGTTCTATAAGGCCCGGGTGACCGTAACGCTGTGTTTTGGGAAAATAAGTTCCGGCGAAGAACGGCTTTTTCTCCGGTGTCATCATAATAGTAAGCGGCCAACCGCCTGATCCGGTCAAAGCCTGACAAAAGGTCATATATAAATGGTCAACATCAGGACGTTCTTCCCGATCAACCTTAATGGGAATAAAGTAGCGATTAAGCACAGCGGCAGCATCATGGTCTTCAAATGACTCCCGCTCCATCACATGACACCAGTGACATGTCGAATAACCAATACTTAAGAAAATAGGTTTATTTTCCTTCTTGGATTTTGCAAACGCTTCCTCACCCCAGGGATACCAATTGACAGGATTATAGGCATGCTGCAAGAGATACGGGGATTTCTCATTTATTAATCTATTAGGCATAGTCTCAACCTTATTCATCAAGCATCATCCCCTTGTTTGAAAATTTTTGTTCTTATATTTAAGTTTCTTCTTGTTTATAGGTTTTGTTAATAGTTTTGATCTATGTTAACCCTAAATAGCCATTAATATGTTGTAATTTAAAAGACACAGCTATCTAAAACTGTGTCTCTTAAAGTAATTCAATTATTAAAATCTGCATTGTTACTTTAATTATTACGAAATCTTCATTTAGTCCGGGTTCTATATTGTTCCTGCTTACTGCTTACTACTGTTTACTGTTTACTGATTACTGATTGCTTACTGATTACTTACTGCTTACTGATTACTTACTGCTTACTGATTAACTGTTTGCTATATTTCTAATTAAGAT